>NZ_SJDU01000026.1 GCF_005518285.1 Brachyspira catarrhinii
ATGTCAGCGACCCGAACAATATTCCGCCTGATAACGGGATAAAAACAAACGACATTAAAACGGATACGGGCGATAATGGTGTTAATTTTACTGCAACATTAAATACAAATAGTTTTACGGATTTGATATTTAAAGTCGATAATACGACAAATTCAGTAGTAAATATACTATTCGATTCAGAGCAAAATATTAGCGCAGCCGAAATTACTTCGATAAAAACCAAAGAAGGAGAAACTATCGATGTAGGATTAACTACAGCTGATATTAAATATAATCTTACGACAAAAGAATTGGAAGTTACAGATGCGGCAACAATCGGTGGTAAATTACCAAATAGAGGCGATAAATCTACTATAGTTTTATCGATAAAATTAACTTCAGATGCGACAAATTTAAATAATACGACTACTACGGTAGATGTCGATGTTAATTTAATAAAAACTAAAGAGTTAGACTATACTGAAATATATCAAATATTTAAAGCAATTGGAAACAATTCTGTTGAGAGAGGTTATGATTTCGATTTTAGCGATACTACTACAACTACTTATAGTGAAAATAAAATTGAAATTAAAAATAATTCCAGCAGAGCTACCGATATCAATACTGTTAATCTTAAGCCTGAAACTTTTAAAACTGAAATGGAAGGGGGGTATGGTTTCCAAAAGGCTGCTGTTAAAGCGCTAGGCTATATTTCATCTGCCGTATTTGATGATATAAGCAATATAAATATTCAAGGCACTGTAGCTACATTTTTTGTTACTTTTACTTTCAATCCTGAATACGAACCAGTAAATACAAGATTTCAAATAAATGTTGATGCAGCATATGCAGTAGGTAGTGGAGCGTGGGAAATAAATTAATTTTATAAAATTATTATTAAAGTAAGTTTGAGTATAATGTAAGAATAAGATTAAAAAGTTTTGATTTTTTAAACAGCCTCATGCATCTTTGCATGGGGCTAATTTTTAATATTATAAAAAACAATATATATTTATTGACAGAAAGTTATTTTGATATATTATTTTAACTATTGAAAATTTAAATAAAAATTTAATTCGAGGATTTTTTATGAAGACAATAGACGCAAAAGGTATTCCATGCCCAAAACCTTTAATTTTAACGAAAACCGCATTAACGAACGCCAGTATTGACGAAGAAATCGAAGTTCTTATAGATGACGAAGTGGCTTTTCATAATATAACCGATTTTCTTAAAAATAATGGAATAACTTATGCAAACGATGGATTGAATTTCAAAATCAAAAAGAATAAAGAATTATCCGCCGCAAGTATGGAAAAATCTACAGGTCCAGTAATCGCTGTCGCCGATAAAAAATTTATGGGACATGGAAACGAAGAGCTTGGAGGATTATTATTGAAAGCTTTTTTAGGAGCTTTGAAAGACGCTACGCCAAAACCAGAGGCTTTATATTGTTATAACGGCGGAGTTTTTTTGGGAGTCGAAGAGCCTTATAAAACTTTGCTTAAAGAATTGAGAGAAGCGGGAATAAAAGTGTTTTTCTGCGGAACTTGCGTGAAATTTTACGGACTTAACGATATAAAAGCGGAAGAGCAGACAAATTTACTCGGAATAATAGAGGCTATGGCTAACGCTTCGGCGGTTATAAGAATATAATTTTTTATTTATTTTAATTATAAATGAAAAAGAAAATTTATTATTTCGATAATTCTACGACAAGTTTTCCAAAACCAAAAGAAGTAGCCAAAGAGATGTCAAATTTCATTATGAATATCGGAGGAACTTACGGAAGAGTAAATACCGAAAGAGGAAAAGAAACGACAAAAAAAATCGAAGAATGCCGAGAGTCGATGGCTAATATTTTGGGAGTAAAAAATAGCTCGAATGTTATTTTTACTTCTGGAGCGACAAGGTCTATAAACGACATATTGATAGGACTCGATTTGCATGACACAAAAATTTTAATATCGTATCTCGAGCATAATGCCGTTTTAAGACCTATTTATCAATTAAGCAAAAATAAAAATGTGGAATATCAATTGATTCCTTCAATTGAAAACGGGCTTATTGACATCGAAAAACTTTCTAATTTAATATCAAATACGAAAAATAAAATTTCATTGGCAATAGTTAATATGGAAAGTAATATAAGCGGAGTAATTCAGCCGATTAAAAAAATCAAAGAAGCTATAGGTGATATTCCATTGCTTGTTGACGCCACCCAATCGGTTGGAATTCATACTATTAAAGCGGAAAATTGGAATATTGATTTTTTGGCGTTTACGGGACATAAAGGGCTTTTAGGTCCCACTGGAACTGGCGGATTTTATATTAAAAACGATAAAATATTAAATCCAGCTTATTTTGGCGGAGGTTTTGGAGACGGATATGAAACTCCTTACAGCATCCCCGAAATATACGAATCTGGCACTCCAAATACGGTTGGAATAATAGGACTTTTGGAGGCTTTGAAAAATAAACCGAATTGGAAAATAAATATAGACGATTTAATAGAAACTATAAAAGAAATTGAAAGTATGAATAAATATAATGTTATATGGGCAAAAAATAAAAAATGTCAGGGATTTTTATTTTCTATAACCTTAAAAAATGACGATATAAATATGGCAAATTTAACTTATAAGCTATATAATGATTATAATATAGAATGCAGATACGGATTTCATTGCGCTTTTTTGGCTCATAATTTTTACGGAAGTAAAGAAGGCGCTATAAGATTTTCGTTTTCTCCATATACTGAAAAAGAGGATTTAAAATATTTAATAAACTCGTTAGGAAGCAAATTATGGTAAAAAGTTTTTGTTATTTACAAACGCCAAGAGATTTGATTAAAGCGGAAAAAGTTTTAATGGACGCTGGAATCGAAGTCGTTATTCGTCCCGCTCCAGAGCCTGTTTTCGGAGTATGCAACATGGCTATCGACATAGAAGACAACGATAAAGTTTATATAGTTTCGTTATTGGAAGCGGCGGGTTTAATGGTTAAAGTAAAAGATGTAGAATAAATGAATAATAATTTGAAAGATGAAATAGGCGATATGCGACACGGTCGGCGCGTCTGCGGGCATGTTGCCTCAGGCGCCTACGCGGAAGCGTTAAACCTCCTTAAAACCAGCAATGTAATAAAACCGACAAGATATTTGGGCGGCGAGATAAACGCGATAATCAAGCCCAATGCGGATTTTAAATTTGTAATGTCTTTTGCAGATTTGTATGAAGTGGCGATAAGCAATTTGGGACTTTCTATACTTTACGAAGTTATAAATTCCATCGAATACGCTTCCTGCGAGAGAGTTTACGCCGTAGCTCCCGACTTTGAAAAATTATTAAAAGAAAAAAATATTCCTCTATATACTTTGGAAACTTTTAGCAGAGTGAAAGACGCCGATGTTTTAGGTTTTACTCTTCAATACGAATTGATTTATACGAATATTTTGCAGATTTTGGAATTGAGTCAAATACCGATTTTTAGAGAAGAGAGAGGAGAAGATTTTCCAATAATAGCCGCTGGAGGTCCGAGCGTTTATAATCCTTTTCCGCTTGCCAATTTTATAGACATTTTTTTAATGGGAGAATTCGATTACGAAATAAAAAACTTTGTCGATATAATTTATAATCTTAAAAAAAATAAAGCTACAAAAGACGATATATTAAAAGAATTGTCAAAATTGGAATACGCTTATATTCCGAAATATCCTAAAAAAACCGTGAAAAGAATATTCGTTGAAAATATTAACGATATGCCTTATGTAAAAAAACCTTTAGTGCCGATTTTAGAAGGAATACAAAATAGAATTTCGGTTGAAATAGCGAGAGGTTGCGCTCATAGTTGCAGATTCTGTTTGGCGGGAATAACTTATCGTCCCGTTAGAAATAGAACTATTGAAAAAATAATTGACATTGCGATGGAATCTTTGGAAGCTACGGGTTTTGGAACTTTGAATTTATTTTCGCTTTCGGCTGACGATTATCCTAATATATTCGATTTGATTGATTATCTTCAAACTTTGGGAGAGCATAAGGGCTTTTCTTTGTCTCTGCCTTCTTTGAGAATAGATTCTTTCGATAAAGAAACGGCAAATAGAATAGCGCAATTTAAAAAAACGGGTTTAACATTCGCGTTGGAAGTCGGAAGCCATGAATTGAGAGAGAAAATAAACAAATCGATGGACGAAGACGCAATATTTAATATTCTTTCCGATATTCAAATTATGGGATGGAAAACGGTAAAAATTTATTTCATGATTGGCTTTACAGAAAATCCCGACAAAGAAGCGGACGAAATCATTGAAACTTTGGAGAAAATGATAAAGGCGTCAAAAAATAAAGTAAAAATAAACGCCGCGATAAATGTTTTCGTTCCAAAGCCTCATACTCCGCTTGAAAATTTGAATCAGCTTACGGACGAAGAAGCGATTGTTTGCATAGAAAAAATAAAAAACAGATTCAGAAAAACAAAAGTTACGATTAAATATCATCCTCCAAGAATGGCGGAAATCGAAGGAATAATATCGAGAGGAGACGAAATTGTCGGAGATATAATTTACGAAGCATATAAAAATGGAGCGAGATTTGACGCTTGGGTTGAATATTTTAAATACGATATTTGGAAAAAAGTCATTGAAGATAAAGGACTTACGATAAAAGAATTAATTTCAAAAAAGAAAGAAACTCCATGGAAATGCGTGGACACTCTTATAAGTCAAAAATTTTTAGGCAGAGAATACGAAAGATTTCAAAACGGAAAATTTACCGATTATTGTTTTACGGGAAATTGTCAAAACTGCGGAATTGATTATAAAACTTACTGCCATAAATATAAAAAGGAAATATTAAATAAAAATTTTGCGGAAATGAAAGAAGAATTGAAGACTTTGAAAAAGAGAGATGTTTTTTCAGTCAATTATAAAATATTTGCGAAATTCAAAAAGGAAGGAATTTCATCTTTACTCGGAATGCATGATTTATCTCGAATTATGATTTCTGCCTTGAAAATTGCGGGAGCGAAAATATCTTTGAGCAAAGGTTTTCATCCGCTTGAAAAAGTTTCTTTCACTCCGCCGACTCCTTTTGCCTGCGAAAGCGAAGCGGAATTTATGGAAGTTAGTTTAACCGACAATATAGATATAGATTTATTAAAAAATAAAATAAATAATCTGCTCGCTCATATTGGAATAAATATTTTAAAAATTGAATTTATTACGATTAATCTAAAAAAAATTAATACCATCCCAAAAAATATTTTATACGAAATAGAAACGAATAACGATAAAGCGGCGTTCGATTTGCTTAAAAATAAAGAGAAATTAAAAGAAAGCGAAGAGCGAAACGGAGATTATTTGATTATAATGGGTGAAAATAAAATATTGATTACTTTGCTTGACGGAAACGAAAAATTGATTCGAGTGCGAGATATAAAAAATTATCTTCTTAAAAAAAATATTGTTATTAAAAGAATAAAAAAAATTGGATTTAGTTGAAATTAATCAATTTGCATAATTTTATTTTTCATGATACTATATAGAGTATTTAAATTTAAAATTTAAAAATAATAATTAAAACAATAAATTAAAAATAGGAAAAATAAAAATGAATATGTTGGAAAAATCTGAAGATATAATAGCCTATATAAAAAATTCCAAAAAGAAAACGCCCGTTAAAGTTTATATAAAAGGAAAATTGGAAAATATAAAAACTGACGCTAAAGTTTTTTCTTTTGGAGATTTTTATTTTATAGTCGGAGATTACGAAGATATAAAATCAATTTTGGAAAATAATAAAAACATGGTAGAATATTATCATTTGGAAAACGACAGAAGAAATTCTGGAGTTCCAACTTTGGATTATTTGAATATTAACGCGCGAATAGAGCCTGGAGCGATTATAAGAGATAAAGTAAAAATCGGAGACAACGCCGTTATTATGATGGGAGCGATTATAAATATCGGAGCGGAAGTAGGCGAGGGAACTATGATTGATATGGGAGCAGTTTTGGGAGGACGAGCCATAGTCGGCAAAAATTGTCATGTCGGAGCTGGAGCGGTTTTGGCGGGAGTAATCGAGCCTCCTTCGGCTAAACCCGTTATAGTCGAGGATAATGTTATCATTGGAGCAAATGCCGTCATAATCGAGGGAGTTCATATTGGGAAAAACGCGGTAATCGGAGCGGGAGCGGTTGTCATAGAGGATGTGGAAGATAATCAAGTTGTAGTTGGAAATCCCGCAAAAGTCGTAAAAAATGTCGATGAAAAAACTGCGAATAAAACAAAATTAGTTGACGATTTGAGAAAATAAATTTTTTATTTTTAAATAAAATTAATAAAATTTTTTAATAGATTTTAAATTTAAGAATTTCAATGAAAGGAGAAATCATGAACGAAAGCTATTTAAATAAAAATATTGTATCAGTTCCTTATTCTTTGATAAGAGATTTAACGGAAAAAGCGGAAAAAATTAAAGACAGCATAACGCTTACGATAGGAGAGCCAGATTTACAGCCTCCGAAAGAACTTATAGAATACGGATGCGAATATGCGAAAACTCATAAATTAACTTATACGCATGCTGGCGGTGGCGAAAAATTAAGAACTTTAGTCGCGGAACATTATAATAAATATTACGGAGCGAAAACAAACGCTAACTGTGTCACGATGCATATAGGTTCGATGGAAGGACTTTCTTCAATATTAAAGACGATATTAAATCCCGATGACGAGGTTATACTTCCTACTCCGTTTTTCTCTCCTTACGAGCAGATTATAAAAATAGCGCATGGGAAAGCGGTTTATTTGGATACGAGAGAAGATAATTTTGTAATAAAACCAGAAGCGATAGAAAAAGTTTTGACAAATAAAACTAAAGCGATTCTTTTCAGCAATCCTGGAAATCCTTCGGGCTATATGTTGAAAAAGGAAGAGGTTGACGAGCTTGCCGAGTATTTCGCCAAAAAAAATATTTTCGTAATGGTTGACGAGATTTATTCTGCAATTTCTTTTTATCCTTTCGTTTCTTTTGCCTCTTACGAATCGATAAAAGATAAAGTTATAATTTTAAACGGTTTTTCAAAATCGCATTCTATGACGGGATGGAGAATCGGATACAGCATAGCGCCCGCGGAAATAAGAAAATATATTTTAAACGCGAGTTTTAATAATGTGGGAAGTATGGTTTCTTTGTCCTGCGCAATCGCCGAATACGCTTTGGAAAAATTTCCCGTTATAACCGAATTCAGAGATATTTATAGAGAGCGAGCTTTGACTATGTCGAAAGATTTAGCCGATTTGGGATTTGAAATCATAGAACCGCGAGGAGCTTTTTATTTATTTGTCGGATACGGTAAATTTTCAAAAAAATCTTCTTTGGATTTTTCTTTGGAATTATTGGATAAAACTGGAGTGGCTGTAGTTCCAGGGATAGCTTTTGCCGAAGACGGATATTTTAGAATTGCGCTCACTCAAGATATGCCTTTACTTAAAGAAGCGGTTAATCGTATAAAAGGTTTTATAGGATAAATATACTTCTTTTTCTACCGAGAAAAAAGAAGCAAAAACAATTACAAATGTAGGATGCTGTTTTTTAATAAGTTAATAATAATTAGGAATTTTATTTATTGTCATTTATCAATAAATAATTTATAATCTCTAATATTAAATCAAATAGTTAAACGAAAGGAATATATCTAATGACTTATAAATTCTCAAAAAAAGATAAAGAATTTAGAAAATTAAAGAAAAACGAAATTGAATTTTTGAAAAGTCAGGGATGTATTTCTCAATCTTGGGATAAAATACTTATAAAAAATGTCGATTTAAACAGAATAAAAGATGTTTCGTTTCATGGAAAAATAAAAATTAAAGAACTTAACGGAAATGTTTCTTATCATAATAAAGTTAAAGTAGAGGCTTCAATCACAAGAGCCACTTTAATCGATGTAATGATAAACGGAAATGTATATATAAATAATGTCGGAAGGCTTATCGCAAATTACGAAATAGAAGACGGAGTAATAATAGAAAACGCGGGCGCAATTTATATGGAAGGAGAGAGCAGTTTTGGAAACGGAGTAGAAACTTCGCCGATTATGGAAGGAAACGGAAGAAGCGTAAAAATATTTAATAGGCTCAATTCTCATATCGCTTATATTGTAGCTATGTATAGACATAATTTTGTTATGCGGGAAAAAATAAATAAAATCATAGAAAATTATTCTTATTCAAAAATTTCAAAATTCGGGCTTATAAAAAAACATGCTAAAATAATAAACGCGAGATTGATAAAAAACGCTCATATAGACCCTTATACTACAATCGAAAATACGGACGAAATAAACAATACTACAATAATTAGCGCAAAAGAATCTCCTTCATATATAGGAACTTCCGTAATATTAAAAGATTGCATAGTTTTGAAAGGCGCGCATATAGTGGACGGAACGGTTATAAAAAAAGCGTTTATCGGAGAGGGAGTCAAATTGGGAAGACAATTTTCATGCGAAGATTCTTTATTATTTGCAAATTGCGAAGGCGAGCATGGAGAGATGTTTTCGATATTTGCGGGACCTTATACCGTCACTCATCATAAGGCGACTTTGCTTATAGCGAGTCATTTTTCTTTTTTTAACGCTGGAAGCGGAACTAATCAAAGCAATCATATGTATAAACTTGGACCTTATCATCATGGTTTTATGGAGAGAGGATGCAAAACGGGAAGCAATTCTTATATACTTTGGCCATCTCGAATCGGCGCTTTCTCCACCGTTATAGGAGCGCATTACGATAATGTGGATTCTTCGGATTTTCCATTTTCCTATATAACCGAACATGGCTATCATCAAACGAGATTGATTCCCGCTCTCAATCTTTTTGGAGTAGGGCTTACGAGAGACGAAAATAAATGGATTGAAAGAGACAGAAGAACGGGCGATAAAAAAGATTTGATTATATTCGAGGTTTTCAGTCCTTATACCGTTTCCAAAATGATTAACGCCGAAAAAATTTTGAAAGACATAAAAAACGATATAAAAGACGGCAAAGACGATTTTGTTATGTATAAGAATATGATAATAAAAATCTCTTCTTTAGATAAATATTCTCAAAGATATTCGATTGCGATAGATTTATATTTATGCGGTAAATTACTTGACTTTATTAAAAATTGTAAAAATATAAACGATATAATTGAAAATTTGAAATGCGAAAAAATTTATAACGAATGGGTTGACGCTGGCGGACTTATATGCGCAAAGGAAAGGTTGGATAATATTATTAAAGATATTGAAAACGACAAAATAAAAGATATAGAAGATATATTAAAAGCTTTTGAAAATCTATATAATAATTATTATGCGGATGAAAAATCTTGGGTTATCGACATAATTAAAAAAAGATATTCTATAGAAAATGTCAATAAAGAAATAATAATAAAAATATTAAATGAATATATTTCGCTTTTAAAAACTTCTTACGACATTTTATATAGAGACGCTAAAAAAGAATACGATATTTCTAAAATGGTTAGCTGCGGAATAGACGATAGAAATGTTATGGAAGAAGATTTTAAAGCGATAAGAGGAACTGTCGAAGATAACGCATTTGTAATAAAATATAAAAAAGATATGGACGAAAAAATAAAAGATATTAATAAAATAATAGAATTGTTATAAATACAAAAGGAATTTTAATGAAATTATATTCTCTATCTTTTAAAGTGGATTTTGGATTTGAAGATATATTGGAAGCGATTATTGAAAGCGGGAAATTGGATATATTGGGTTATAATATCGAATATCCTAAAAACGACAAAAAAGAAAATATTGCAATAGTAAATATATATAATGAAAATAATAAAAAACTTGAAAATAATTTGAATATTATAAAAAATTATTTAGAAATAGATTATTCCTACGAAATAAAAGAACTCGATTCGGATAAATATTTAACTTCTTATATGGAATATCTCAAGCCTTTTAAAATCGGAAATATAACGATTGTTCCTAATTTGAAAGATTATAAAGATTATTATAACAATTTGGAAGAGCCGATAATTTATATTGCCAAACAATACGCTTTCGGCAGCGGAACTCATGAAACCACTTATTTGGCTTTGGAAACGATTAACGAATATTCTTTAGAAAACGATATAAAAACAAAAAGTATTGCCGATATTGGATGCGGAAGCGGAATATTGTCTTTATTTAGTTATAAACTTGGAGCGAGAAATATATTTTCCGTTGATATAGATAGCGATGCGGTTAATTGTTCTTTAGATAACGCGAAATATAACGATATAAATTTGGATAATGTTATTTTTGGAAGCTCAAAAGATTTGAATAATATGAATTTAAAATTCGATTTGGTAGTCGCAAATATAGAAACCGATATATTGATAGAAATAATGTCGGATTTGAAAAAGTTATTAAAAGAAAATTCTTGTTTAATATTATCGGGAATTTTACTTGAAAAAGAATCTTATATTAATAATGCAATAAGAGAGCATGGATTAAAAATTATAAATAGAAAAAGAAAAAACGATTGGGTGGTTTTATTATTAAGCTTATAAAATTTATAATTTATATGAAATAATATTGACTATAAAATATGCTATGATATAATGAAATTAATTCGTTTATTAAAATTTGGTAAGAGGTTTTTGTGGATATATACGATTTGATTAACGAGCCTGAAAAACAACTCGAAGTATTTTCCGATATAATAAAAAAAATGAACAATATCGGCGATTATGAAGAAACTTTGGTAAATATATTGTCCGAAATAAAAAACATAATGCTTACAGATACGATTTTATTATATTTGATAGACCAAGAACTTTATAATTTGAATTATGAAATGTCAATAGGAGCTTTGGGAAGCAAATTTTTCGGCTCGATAATAGACGGAGAAAAACCTTTGTCCGTTCGAGCCTATACAACTTCGGCGTCTTTATATTCCAACAATCCGCAGGACGATTCGGCTTTTATTCCTATAAAAGAAATTTTGAAAGAAGATTTAAAAAATATATTATTCGTTCCTCTTAAAGCGAGAAAAAAAAATATAGGCGCGTTATTTTTGATAAATAAAAAAGACGGCAAATTTGTGGAAAACGACACGATTATAATGTCGCTATTTTCAAGCGTAGTTTCTTTGGCTCTTATAAATAAAATGACTTACGATAAAGGGCAGTCGAGAGCTTACGAAGTCGGCGCTTTATACGAGATGTCCGTTTCAATAAATAAATGCGAAACTATAGAAGATATTTTAAATAATAATATAAGTATCGTTTGCGAGGCTTTCGAGGCTCATAGAGTTTCTGTAATTTTGAAAGACGAAAACGGAATGTTTAGATTCAAAGCGGGAATTGGAATTGACGAAGAAGTTCTTAAATATGGAGTGATAACTACCGAAGATAATGTTTTGGGAGAAATTTTAAAAACGGGAAAATCGGTTTATTCTGTGAGCGTTTCAAAAGATTACAGATTTAAGCCAAATAAAACTTTAAGATACACGAGAGACAGTTTTATAGCGTCTCCGATAATCGGAAAGGATGACGATATTATAGGATTTTTATGCGCGACAGAAAGAAGCATAAATAAGGCTTTCAATTTAAGTAATTTGATGCTTCTTGAAATGCTCGCTCAACAAATTTCCGAAAATTATATGCATGTGTTTTTATCGGAAGAATCGAAAATAAAACAATCTTTAACCGAAGAAATTAATTATACCGAACAACTTCAAAAGAGCATTCTTCCGAAAGAATTTCCAAATAAAAAATTATTCGATGTGGCGGCTACAAGCATTCCAAGTAAAAATATTGGAGGCGACTTTTACGATTATATGAAACTTAAAGAAGGAAAATACGCGTTAATTATAGCGGATGTTTCTGGAAAAGGATTAAACGCGGGATTTTTCATGGTTATGACGAGGAGCATTTTAAGAGTTTATTCTTCCCAAATGGATAATCCCGCGAAAATTTTGGAACAGACGAATAAACATATATTTTACGATTCAAAAAAAGGCATGTTCGTCACTTGCTTTTTGGCTATAGTCGACACAAAAAATAAAACGATTACTTATTCGAACGCTGGACATATTCCGCAGTATCTGGTAAAAAAGGCTTCCGTAAACGAAGATTATATAACCGAAATGTATGTCGGCGGAAAACCTTTGGGATTTGTGGAAAGCGCTTCGTATAAAAACAAAAAAATATCTTATTCAAAATCGGACACTATAGTAATGTTTACGGACGGAGTTACGGAAACATTTAACGAAAATAGCGAAGAATACGGGGAGAGCAAATTAAAAGATATTCTTAAAAACGAATACGACAGTTCGAGCGAATTATTAAAAGATATAGTCGATGAAACGATTTATTTTAGAGCGGATGCGCCGCAGTTTGACGATATAACTCTTTTAATAGCGAAATTTTTATAATTTTTGTCGTCTGCCCGCTTTTAGCAATTTTTAAGGTGTTGACATTTTTTTTTAATATGTTATAATTTTTCCATAGTTAAAGATATTCCGAGATAGCTCAGTCGGTAGAGCAGGTGACTGTTAATCACCGGGTCGCAGGTTCGAGCCCT
>NZ_SJDU01000260.1 GCF_005518285.1 Brachyspira catarrhinii
ATTGAAAATAAAAGCTACAAAAATATAACAATAAAAATTCAATAATTTATTTTGAGTTTATAATTTTTTAACTCGCTTTTTTATCCGAATAAATATAACTATCCTTATAAGCCGCAATTTTTTTGATTTCGGTAAGAGCCTTTTGCGCGTCTTCTCTCGTCTCGTATCTTCCCACTTTTAACTTATACATAGTTTTTCCGTCAGAAGTCGCTTCCTCTTTTATAAAAGCCTTTGGAAATTTCGATTTCAAATTATCTCTCGCCGAATAAGTATTGTCTCTGTCATAACCGACTGCAACCTGTATAAAATAAACCGAATCTGCGGAAGATGTAGAAGTATAAGGGCGTTTAGTAATAGTAGAACTTTCGCTAACGGGAGTCGGAGTTGCGCTTGCAAATTGCTCTGGCGGATTATAACTCGAGTTAGGAGACAAATTATTTTTTTCTTTAATTATCGCGTCCAACTCGGAAGCCAAACTTTGAGTATATTCGTTATATCTGTCTTCGGAAGTCGAATTTTCCCTTATTATGCTTGAATTATTATAATTATTATAACTGTCGTTTTGAGTATTTTCAGACAAAGTCAAAATATCGTTATTTGCGCTTTCAAAATTCGAACTTGCAAAATTTGAGCTTGCAAAATTTCTGTTTCCAGACAATTCTTCCGTTCGCATAAGTATTTGAGACGAATTATTGTCAAACTCGTCATTATTTGCCATACTATTTGCATTATTAGGTTTTGAAGAACCCAAATGAAAACCCAAAATAAAAATAAATAATACGAGCAAAATCGAACTTGCCGCAAATATCAATAATCTTAAAGGAGTAAAATTAACTATATATAAAGTTTTTTTTCTTCCGTATTCAAAATTATTTTTTCTATTATTGGTATTATTAATAGAATAATCTTTTTCTACATTGTTTTGGTTTTGATTTTCGTTTATGTTTATCTCCATAATGCCGTCCTAATTTTTTTGAAACTATAACCAAATGATTATAATCTCTCATATTGTTTATTATAATATCGGCATTGGACTTCTTATTTTTTACATCGATTTGCATTTTTAAGACTTTTCTCGCTTCTTTTTCGGAGATATTTCGCTTTTTTTTCATTCTATTTATAATATCAGCGGTTTTTGAATTGACATATATCAAACTATCGCACATTTTATATATTTCGCTTCTCATAATTAGCGCCGCTTCGATAACGACATCTTTATCCGTAGAATTTATCAATTCGGATATTTTTTTTTCTATATATGGATAATTTATGCTTTCCAATTTTCTTAATTTTTTTGAATTTCCAAATACTATTTTTCCGAGTTTTTTTCTGTCTATATTTCCGTTATTATCGAGTATATCGCTTGAAAATTCTTTTATTAATTCTTCTTTTTTATTTTTATCGTTTAACGCTTCATGTCCTATGATGTCGGCGTCAATATATAAAGCGTTCAATTCTTTTGCGAGAAGTTTTGAAAAAGAACTTTTCCCCGAACATATAAGCCCGTATATTCCGATAACATTTTTCATAATTAATTTTGAGTTTGAACGGAATTAACCGCCGTATTTGTAATATAAGGAATAACTATTTGATTGATATTTATTCTGTTTAAAGCTCTGCCGTCAATAAGTTTCGTTAAAGATACATTTTCATCGGCGGTTATAACTTTCAACATTCCAATTGACATATCGGCGCTTCTATTCGATAAATCCGTTGTAGCCGTAGTCGTATTATAAATAAGAAGATTCATATCGTTGGTTAAACCTTGCAATTTGCCCGCGTTTATATAAATATTGTCATTATGAATATTAATAACTTTAGAATAAAAAGGAATAGAATTCTCTATAACTCTTCCCGTCATTACCGCGGCGTTCATGATTCTGTCTTTGCCTTTTGTGGTAATCGTAAAATTGGTAACCACTCTTTCGTTTCTCACTTCCACCAAATCGAGCATAACGGTAAAATTATCAGCGCTATTTTCAAAAGTCGAGCCTCTTAAAAAATAATCTACTTTCCTCGAATTTAATTCCGAGTATAAATCTCTTTCAGAGTAATAATTCGTATAAATATCCAATACTTGAAATTTTCCATATTGAGGCAAAACATAAGACAAAGTTTGATATAAAGCCGTATTAAAAAACATAGGACTGTCTTTTTGAGCGGTTATCGTGTCGGCTATCGCAATCGTAAAACCCGATTTTTCTAAATTATATTGATTTTCTATTCCCCAATTTCTTGACGGAATATTTCTATCCAATCTTCTTTTATAACTGTCGTATTTATAAACTATAGATTTGTCTTCGGGATTTACATTTTTCGCTATTTCCAATTCTTCCAAAGCTCGCTCTTCCAAACCCATTCGTCTATAAACATCCGAAAGCATCAACCTTGCGTAAGTATTCGCTGGATTTAATTTTAACATATGTTTCAAATAAGCCTGTGCTCTCACATTATCGGCAAGTCTCGTATAATAGGAAGCGGAATTTCCGTAATATAAAGCCGCTCTGTTTCTCTCGTAATCTGGCGTAGGATTCGTATTCAGTAAAACTCTCTCATAAGCGAGTCGTCCGAGTTCGTCTTCTGGTTTCGTTCTCAAATAATTTATATAAGAATTTTTAGCGTTTTGATAATTATTCGCTTCTTCGTAAACATTTCCTATATAATAATATTTGCTATTATTTTTAAATTCAGAATCGGGAATATATTCCAAAATTCCTATCGCTTCGTTATATCTTTTCAAAGACAAAAATATATTCGCTTGAAGTATTTTAGCCTCGTTATAATTCGTATAATAATAAAAAGCGTTACTCACTTCGCTTAAAGCGTTATTATAATTTCTATTCAAATAATAATAATTAGCCAAATGATAGTAGGATTCTGCCATTCTCGGATTATTATCAATATTATTATTTAATAAACTTAAAGCCCTATTGCTATTTCCGCTCGCAAGTTGCAAATACGCTAAAGAAACTGGCGCTTCCGCTCGGTTTCTGTCTATGATAATCGCTCTTTCGTATAGAGTCATTGCGGTTTTATAATAACCCATTCTTTCATTTAAAAGTCCTTCGGCGTAATTTGCGAAATAATTTTTACTATCCAAAGCCTTAATCGAATTAATCGTTCTTTTCGCCTCGGTATTTCTATTATTCAAAAGTTCAATATTAAGTTTTCTTTCGAGGACTCTAAAATCTTTAGAATGATAATTTGCCGCATCGTTAATAAGAGTTTCCGCCATAGAATAATTTTTTAATTTTATATAATTGTCTA
>NZ_SJDU01000261.1 GCF_005518285.1 Brachyspira catarrhinii
AAAGCAACTCCGCAAACGAAACCGTTTCTTTCAAATTTATAAGCCGCTCTTATTCCGTTTACATTCCAAGATATTATTTTTAAATTATTCATTAAAAGTTTTCCTAATTTTTATTTTTAAATTAAATTAAAATCAATAAAGCAATTTATAAATTATAATTCATTAAGTATAATAATACAACCTCCTAATAAAAATTCTATTATAATTTATATCTAACAATTATTTTTTATTAAAATAAACTATTGACATTTTTTAAATAAAATGTATAACTTATTCCAATTAAATTAAAAATTAATTAATAAACAATAATTAATACAAAATAAAAAATGCAGGAGGAAGAAATTTTATGAGTTCGTTCATATCGTTAAATTTATTAAATAACGCTTCCTGTGTATTTTCATTTTCTCTTTCAATGATGATGCGCGTTTGTGCGCGCTAATATCTCTATTTAAAAAAATATATATCAAATTCAAATGCTTTTAGGTTTAGGCGAGATTTTAATTTAAATCTCATAAGGTTATTAATTTTAATATTTTTATTTTATTTTTAAGGAGAAAATACAATGGCAAATTTACCAAATAACAATTTCACGCCAAATACTTTATCGCTTCATGCGGGATACGATTACGATAGTCAGAGAACTTTAAGCGTTCCAATCTATCAAAGCACGGCTTATAGTTTTGAAAACGCCAATCAGGCGGCGGCTCGTTTCGGTTTAGCGGAGCTTGGAAATATTTATTCGAGGCTCACAAATCCTACCGTAGATATGCTTGCAAAAAGACTTGCTGCAGTCGAAGGAGGCGCTTTCGGAGTGGCTACTGCAAGCGGAAGTTCTGCCTTATTCTATTCATTAGTCAATCTTTCTCAAAACGGAGACAATATAGCCTATTCAAATAAAATTTACGGAGGCAGTCAAACTTTGCTCGTTCATGTTTTGAAAAGATTCGGAATAGAGGGAAGAGTTTTCGATATAGACGATTTAAGCACTCTCGAAAAAATCATTGACGATAAAACGAAGGCGATATTTTTTGAAAGTCTTTCAAATCCTCAAATAGCGATTGCAGATGTAAAAACCATAACGGATATAGCGAAAAAACATAAGATAGCGACAATTTGCGACAATACGGTTGCGACTCCTATTTTATATCGTCCTTTCGATTTCGGAGTGGATATTTCGGTTCACAGTTTGACTAAATATATAAACGGACATGGAAGCGGACTCGGAGGAGCGGTTATTGAAAGGGAAGGATTAAACGAGCTTATAAAAGGCAATTCTCGTTATCCAGCTTTCAATACTCCAGACGAAAGTTATCATGGTTTGATTTACGCTAATCTTCCACTTCCAATTTTTAGCATAAGGATAATAACCGAATGGCTTAGAAACCTCGGAGCTACTTTAAGCCCTCAAAACGCTTGGATTCATATTCAAGGTTTGGAAACTTTGGAATTAAGAATTCAAAAACATAGCGACAGCGCTTTGGAGATAGCGAAGTTTTTGGAATCTCATAAAAAAGTTAAAGAAGTAAGCTACCCTGGTTTGGAATCGAGTCCTTATCATAGCCTTCTAAAAAAATATTTCAAAGACGGAAGAGCGAGCGGACTTTTAAGTTTCGAGGCTCAAAGTTACGAAGAGGCTAAAAAAATATGCGACAGTTTGACTCTATATTCGATAACGGCAAATATAGGCGATTCAAAATCTCTCGTTATTCATCCCGCTTCGACTACTCACTCTCAATTAAGTGAGGCTGAGTTGAAATCTGCGGGAATAACGCCAAATACGGTTCGTTTGAGTATAGGTTTGGAGACTGTTTCCGATTTGATAGCCGATTTGCAGAAAGCTATTGAAAAGTAGAGAAGAGATATTTAAAAATTAGCCATCGCTATGACTAAAGTCAGCAGAGCGAGGCGCACAGCGTGTGCGAGTTAACTTCATTGAAGTCGAGGCAATCTATTTTATTAGGATTGCTTCGACATTTTCAATGTTTCGCAATGACGATTTATAATTAAATTTTATTAAATAAAAGGAGAAAAAATTATGAGCGATATTATAAAAGCTTTAGAAACTTTAAAAGAAAATAAATGGATAGATTTAACTCACAATGTTAATCCTTCTATTCCAAAATTTGGAGCTTTCCCAGAATTAAATATTGAAACGCCTTATACGATTGAAAAAGACGGTTTTTTTGTTAATAAAGTTTCTTTCGTCACTCAATACGGAACGCATATTGACGCTCCGATTCATTTTAGCGAAAATAAAAGAACTTTAGAACAATTAGAATTAAAAGAATTAGTTTTGCCTCTATTCGTTATAAATAAAGAAAAAGAGGTTGAAAATAATCCAGATTTTATTTTAACCGCAAAAGATGTTTTAGAATGGGAGAAAGAAAACGGAAAAATAGAAAAAGATTCTTTTGTCGCATTCGCAAGCGGTTGGAGTAAAAGATGGGGAAAATCCGATTTCTATAATAAAGATTCAAACGGAGCGGCGCATACTCCTGGTTGGAGTATAGAGGCTTTGGATTTGATTTTAAATGAAAGAGAAGCTTTAGCCGTAGGACATGAAACTTTAGATACGGACGCAAGTATAGACGCCGCGAAAAATAATTTTCTTTTAAGCGAAAAATTTGTTTTGGATACTAATAAATATCAAGTCGAAGTTTTGAATAATCTTCATCTTCTTCCTGCAAAAGGCGGAATTATTTTTATAGGCGTTCCTAAATTTGATAAGCTTCCTGGTTTTCCCGCGAGAGCTTTTGCAATAGTGCCTAATTAATAAAAAATTTAACGGCATAAAAAAGGCTTGACTTTAATTAACCAAGCCTTTTTGTTAAATTATATTTAGGATTTTATCTTAACTCCATATTATCATCTTCATGTCGAATTTATAACTCAAATTCTTATGATAGGGATACATTCTAATAGCATATCCGCTTTGTCCCGTATGGACGCATTCCAAAGAACCGATAAAAGAATGTCTGCCATTGCCCAAATCGGAAGAATGTTTCATTTCCACTATCGTTGGCTCGATAATATCTCCTTTCATACTCAATTTGCCGTGATAGAGTTCCACTTTAACGGAATCGGGAGATATATTTCCCAAATTGACTATGGTTTTTATTTCAAATTTGTTTCCGACTTGCAAATTCCTCGAAGGCATTTCCGACATAGTATTTTCAAAAGAAACTTTATTCCATTTTGAATATATGCCGTTCTTTTCCACTTTCAAATCTTCATGCTCGGAATGTT
>NZ_SJDU01000262.1 GCF_005518285.1 Brachyspira catarrhinii
GAGAGAGATATATTAAATACTAATATAAAGATAAAAAATAAAAATATTATACTTCGTATATATGAAATTCTTACTTTTTCAAGTAAGGATTTAATTGTAACTTCTCTTTTTAATTTTATAAAACATGTCAATGGATATATTGATAGTAAAAATAATTGGGATGGAAGAACAGTTAATATATATTATAAAGGTAGTAATTTTATTTTATGTTACAATTATTATGTACATAATGAAAAAGGAGAATTTAACGAGAAAACTAAGATAGCTATTAGTCAATTAAGAAATACATTAACTCATATAGATAATGATAGAGATAAAGTTAATGAATATATCAAAGAATATAAAGATGCTATAGAGTTTACTAAAGCTAATTATTCTCAAATACTTGAATGTATGTTCAATGTAATAAAAAAGAAGAATATTTTAACTCGTAACGGTTTAAATGATCTTTATAGATTTTAGAATGTTATGGTTTAAAATAAAAGGGCGGCTGTGTATAACGGCTGTCCTTTTTGTTTATAAATAATATTGTTTTTTATTTTAAATAAAAGTAACTATATAAGGTTTTATTTTATATATAATATGTTATAATAAATAATGCAATTTGGGGAGGTATATAATCAATAATATTATATTTTTATAGGGGCTTAATATGAAATCAAAAGAAGAAAATAATAATCAATTATTAGATTGCAATATTGATTTTGATAAATTATTTGAAATGGATAATAATAAGCAGCCAGAAAACCCATCTAAATCTAGTAGTTTTAAAACAAATTTTAAAAATGTTACCAAAGAAGAATCTGATGAAATTATAGATAAAAATTTTAAAAAGATAAAAAAAATATTAGGTGATGAATGATAATATGAATATTAATAATTTTAATTTCTCTTTTATGTTAGAAGATTTTACTGATATATCAAAATTAACTCCAAATAAAAAGATGAAAATTATATCAAATAATATACAGAGGATTTATGATGTTTGCGGGGCTAAATTTGGGTTAAGTTATACAAGATTATATGAGGCATTAATGAGATATTCTAAAGACATATATGGTGCTAAAAGAATTGACAATATATTGTCAAAATATATAAAAAATAGAAAAGAATTGAATTATGTATCATTTAAAATAAGAAGCAGTTCAGGACTTATGATTGAAAGTAATGAACCACATATTCGTAAAAGATTAGCATATTTAACATACCATTTAGTACACCAAAAACCATTTATATCTAATGAGATCGATAAAAGTAAATTTAAACAAGATAAAGCATATACAACTTTTGTTCTTAACTTTAATGAAATGATAACATTATTTATAGTTTTTAATATTATGGAAGAATTAGAAGTAAAAGTAGGTCTTTATTTAAAAGATAAAGAATATTTTATTCATTGTTTAAATAATAGAAATTTATCACGTTCGTCTTTGGAACTTTTATTTGAATCATTATTAATGAATACAGAATTATATGATGATAGTTCTATAAACTAAATATTAATTAGTTAATTAAATATACTTATAAAAAAGCACAAGTTATAATAACTCTACTATAAAATTTTAGTTTTTTGTTTTGATAAAATCATATGAATAATAAAAGGGTGGCTGTTAATAATGGCTGCCCTTTTATTTTATTGACAGCTATATTTTGAAAGTATATAATATTAAATATATTTTTAGTGGGTATAAATCATGGGGCTAAAATTAGAATTTATAAAATATCGAAAATTTGAAAATATAACTTTTGAATTTAATAAAAACATAAATATAATAGCTGGTGTTAATGGAACATGCAAATCATCATTATTATATGTTATTAGTAATTCATTTAAAAAAATAGATAAAAATTTTGAATATTTAAAAGATAAACAATTCATTACAATAACAAATAAAATTACTAAAGAGATAAACCCTAAATTAGAAAAATTAGCTAGAATTTCAAAATATTATAATGATCCTGCTAAAAACATTAAAGGCGGTCTATATTTTGTAACTTACAGTAATAATTCTAGATTGAAGTTTAGAAGACATAATACAACTAAAACAAGAGAAAAACAAAGACTTAGACTTATTCCTACACATCAAATTAATAAAAAAGAGCATTTGGAATATAAATTTATTATATACCTTGGATTATTTAGGTTATTAGCTTATAGTGAATACGATAATGATAATACAATAGAAAAGATAAAAGTTGATTTACCAGAGAAATATAAAAATTCTATAAAAGAATTATATAAAGAATTCACAAATTTTGATATAGAATATAGATATAATGAATCTGTTTCTAATATAAAAAATAGAGGAGATTTTTCTACAAATATTGATGGTATTGATTCTAATACAATATCTGCTGGAGAAGATAATTTATTTATAATACTTCAAGCTTTAGTATCATTTGAATATTACTATGATAGTTTAGATGAGAATTATAGAAATAATGAAGAATTTGTATCTATATTTTTGATAGATGAATTTGATGCAACACTGCATCCAAATTATCAAAATAAATTATTAGATAAATTATATGAATATTCTAAGAAATATAGAATTAAGGTAATATTTACAACTCATAGTTTGTCATTAATAAAGTATTCTTTGAATAAAAAGGAACAAATAAATATAATTTATCTAAAAGATAAAAATAATAAAGTTGTTAAATCATATAAATCAAATATTTATGAAATAATACAGGATCTTTTTAATATTGGTAGAAATAAAATGTATGAAAATATTAGGATCAATATCTTTACAGAAGATGAAGAAGCTAGAATATTTTTAAATATTTTATTTGATTTTTTTGAGAGAAAATATGGAACTTCTTTTTCTTATATAAGAAGTAAATTTTTTTTATTAAATATAAAAATAGGTTCAGGTAATTTACAAACACTTTTTAGAGAAGAGCATTTTGAAGATGAACAGTATTTAGGCATATGTATACTTGATGGTGATAAAAAAAATAATGAAGATAATATATCTAATTGTATAACTTTTTTACCTGGTAATAAATCACCAGAAAAACTATTTTTTGAATATATTGAAGTAATAATAAATGATTATGAATCATATGATAATATATATAAATTATCATGTGAATATTCATTAGATGATTTAAAAGAAATTTTTAGTTCATATAAAAATACACAATTAAAAATAGAAGAATTAAAATTAAATAATAATTCATCTAAAGGAGTTGAGAGAGAAGATTTTAAAAAACATTTC
>NZ_SJDU01000263.1 GCF_005518285.1 Brachyspira catarrhinii
TATAACATTTAATTAATTATGTCAAAGGATATTGTTCTTTTTTGGTAATAAAAAAATTGTAATTGCGAGAAAATGAAGCAATCCAATTTGTATAAAATTTCTTTAACTTTGGATTACTTCGGTTTAAAATAGCCTCGTAATGACTATTAAATAAAAAAGACACCGCATTAAATACGATGTCTTTTTACATTTCTTATCTATTCTTATCAATATAAATTAATCTTTATTGCCAATTAGCTTTATCGTCTAAAATTAATCTAATAGTTAATCCTGAAGTCATTAAATGAAAAACCTCGTCTGATAATGCATAACCGCTATTTAATTTTTTAAATTTCAAAGTGAAAGTGCAATCTTTATTGCCACTGCTAATTGTAGGCGGAGTAGAATTATAATCTATATCACTATAAATACTCCAACTATTTCCAAAATATGTTTTAAATAATGTAGTTTCCCCTATAGCGTATGCTAATGAAAATTTTATTCCGCTTGCCCTAACAGTCGAGGCTATATAAATTTTAACGATTTATTTTATATAATTTATTTTTTTCTTCCAGCTTATTTTTTAATTGATTAATTTTTCTTTCTCTAAAATTATCTCTTGTCTTTCTAAACGGTATCCACCAAGCTATTTTATTAATTTTTTTAATATTATCCGACAATATTTTATTTAAATAGAATTCTTTTTTATTTTCGTTTACAACTTTTATAAAAAAATCCACCGTATCTTTATCATAATGTCTTTGAAATAATCTTATTATATATTCGATGTCTTCGTCCGAAATCATATAATTCCAATTTAATTTTAATAAGAAAAAATAATCAAATATAAAATCCATGATATTGTCGTCTAAAATTACCGCTCCAATTCCATAGTTTTTAAAAATTTGATTTTTATCATTAAATAATATTTTCTCACCTCTTATTGCGCTAAATAATATTAAATTTGTCGGAGCCACAAATATGTCATGTATAATTATAATGGCGTTCTTTTTCATATACGGCAATACCATTAAGAAATCTAAAAATTCGCCAGGATTTGAATGTATAGTATCCAACAAACATAAATCTATATCGTTTCCTATTTCATCCATAAATTTAGCCGACACTCCGCCCGTATATAACTTACGATTTTTTAGCAAATGCGGAAATTTTTCTTTTACTATAAATCCGCTGTCTTTACTTTTATCTCTATAAAATTTTTCGTTATAATCAATAGAATATAAAATAGAATTGTCCATATCTTTAACGGCGTTTAATATTATAGACGAACTTCCGCCAGCGGCTACGCCGACTTCCAAAATCTTTTTAGGTTTTGTTAATCTAATAATTCCATTTAAAAATTTTCTTTCCAAATATGTCATTTCGCTTAATTTATTTCCAGGCGTTTCTTCGTCTAAAATTGAATTTATTTCGTCTAATATATCGTTGTCAAAGTTTTCAGGATTATTTATTAGCATTTTTATTTTCTCCAAAATTAAAAATATAGTCATAGCGACTTGAAAAGATATAGCGCTTAAGTATGTTTTTTATAAAGAATAAATTATTTATTGAATATATTAATTTAATAGTTGCCATCGTTCCCGTAAAAAAGCGGAAGCAAATAATAAACTTATTTTTTGCAAAATAGATATATATGTCTAAAAATTTAAGCGTCTTAAAAAATTGAAATATATAAAATTTAAAATTATTTATTAAAAGATATAATTCTTGTTTGCGTTGCGTTGCAAATGCATATACAGTAGTTGTTATTAATCATAACTTAACAGTCCTTATTTATTAATTCCGTTTAATTTTAATAAAAATATAACATAAATAAAAAATATCTCAATAGGTTAAATAAATATTTTTCAATATATTACGACTTTTATACGCTTGCCACAATATATATTTTAATATAATATAACTTAATTAATTTTTAGTTTATAATTACTTTATTTTAATTTTAAATAAATAATTAAGAGGAAAAAACAAAATGAAATATCCAGAATTTTTAACGCCTTTCGTATTCTCGCCGAATATTCCAATAAGATGGTATGGGCTTATGTATATAGTGGGAATAGTAGTTTCCTGTTTGGTTTTAAGCCGTATAAAAAAGAAAGGCTGGATTAAATATAACGACTCCAATGAGGGCGGAGTTTACGATATGGTTTTTTACGCGGCGGTGGGAGCGATAGCGGGAGCAAGATTAGGATATTTTTTATTTTATTCTCCAGCGACTTTTTTGAAACCTTGGGAAATATTGGGAATAAATTTCGACAACGGAATAAGTTTTTCGGGGTTTGCGGGAATGTCGTTTCATGGCGGATTTATAGGAATGTGCGTATCTTTAATTATTTTCAGCAAAAAATATCATTATAGAATTTTATATATAGGCGACCATGCGACTTTGCCATCGAGTTTATGTTTATTCTTCGGACGAATCGGAAATTTTATGAACGCGGAACTTTACGGAAGAGTGACGGATTCTTTTATAGGAATGAAGTTTCCTCTCTACGATTCCGTTGGCGGATACGAAAGATGGGCTGCTATGTTTCCAGCGATAAGACCTTATACGGAAGCGAGACATCCTTCGCAATTATACGAAGCCGTTTTGGAAGGATTGGTTTTGGCTTTGGTTTCTTATTTCATTTTATATTTGAGTCAAAAGAATAAAAAAATAAAAACGGGAACGAGGCTTTGGGTTTGGATGTTGTTATACGGTTTATTTAGAGCTTTTATAGAACAGTTTGCAAGAGATATAACCGAATGGACTATAGGACCGATAACTTCGGGCGCTATATATTCTATATGCATGGTTATAGTAGGAACGGTAATGCTGATTTATACTTACGCTAAAAAATCCGATTAACTAAAATTAAATTACGAAGAAAAAATAATTAAACGGAAAATAAAATGGTTGATGAAATATTTTCAAATAGATGGACTATCGGAATTATATCTTATTTCGTGTTTATAATGTCGGCGAGCGCTCATGAATATTCTCATGCTAGAGTTGCTTATAATTTCGGAGACAAGACGGCGCGGGATTTGGGAAGATTAACTTTAAATCCTCTGGCTCATATAGATATTTTAGGGACTGTTATTTTGCCTTTGCTTGCGGCTTTTACGGGAATTCCAATAATAGGATGGATGAAAGCGGTTCCCGTTAATCCGAATCATTTTAAGAATTTTGAAAGAGACCAAGCGATAGTTTCGTTTGCGGGACCTTTTGCGAATT
>NZ_SJDU01000264.1 GCF_005518285.1 Brachyspira catarrhinii
ATTCGATTTTACTTATATTGTTCCCGTGAAAAAATCTTCTTCCCAAGAGTAAACATTAAAAATACAAATACATAATAATAATTATTTCCGATAACTAAATTTTTTTTATTTAAACTATTGACAAATATCTTATTTATTGTTAGAATATACAAACAATATATTTGTATAATTTAATTAACAGGAGTATATCATGAAGCTAACAGAGTTAGAAATAGAAGAGGGTTTCGTAGTAGACAAAGTCGCTACGGAAGGAGAGATTAGGCAGAGGATAATCGAAATGGGTTTCACGCCTGGGGCAAAAGGCTGGATTGTCAGAAAAGCGCCTCTCGGAGACCCAATCGAAGTTCATATAATGGACTATGAAATATCTTTAAGAAATTCCGAAGCCAAAGGAATCGAAGTTTCAAAATCGGAAGTGGAAATTAAAAAAGACAGAATTTTAAAATCATCCGATACGAAAAAAGAAAAACAAGAATTGGATTTAAATCTAATCGAAAACAGAGAAGACATTCACAAAAAAACTAAAGTTCCTTCAAACAACACAAAATTAAAAGTCGCGATAGCTGGAAATCCAAACTGCGGAAAAACTACAATATTCAACGCACTTACGGGAGCGAATTATAAAGTGGCAAATTATCCGGGCGTTACGGTTGAAAGAAGAGAAAAAGATATGGTTTATAACGGCTATACTTACGATTTGATTGACTTGCCCGGCGTTTATAGTTTAAGCGCCTACTCTCAAGACGAAGTCGTAGCTTGCGATGTTTTGCTAAACGAAAAACCAGATTTTATAATCGATGTTATAGACGCTACGAATTTGGAAAGGAATCTTTATTTGACTTTGCAATTAATAGAATTGGGAATTCCGATTGTATGCGTTCTTAATATGTATGAGTTTGCCGAAAAGGACGGAATCAAGATAAACGAAAAATCTCTTACCGAACTTTTGAAATTGCCCGTTCTAAAAATTTACGGAAGCAAATACGAAAGCGTCTTGCTCATTTTGGATAAAATTGAAGATATGTATAAATCTGGAAACAAATTGGATAAAGACGCCGCAATGCAATACGGCGAGACGGTAGAAAAATCGATTAAAACGATAACCGACAATATGCAAGGAGATATAAGCGATTTGCATAAAAGATGGCTTGCGATTAAAACTTTGGAAAAAGACGAAAGAGCTATTCATTCGATAAGGAGAGAATGCTCGAACGGTGGCGAAGTAATAGAAACGGTTAATAAAGAAATAATAAAATTGGAATCTTCCGAAAACGCGAAATCCGATTCTATTATGGCTGATAAAAGATATTCTTATATAAGAGGAGCTTTGCAAGAAGCGGTTAAAAAAGACAATATAAGAGCTTTCAATTTTACCGAAGCTGCGGATGTCGTATTCTTAAATAAATGGCTCGGCATTCCAATATTTTTGGCGGTTATTTGGCTGATATTTTATCTCACATTTACTCTCGGCGCTTATCCTCAAGGATGGATAGAAAGCGGAATAGGTTTGATATCCGATTTTGTCGGAGGATTATTGCCAGAAGGAAGTTTGATTCAATCTTTAGTCGTTGACGGAGTTATCGGCGGAGTCGGAGCTATTTTATCTTTCTTCCCGTTGGTTCTTATATTGTTTGTGGGAATTTCATTTTTGGAAGATTGCGGTTATATGGCGAGGGCGGCTTTCTTGATGGATAAAGTAATGCATAGATTGGGCTTGCATGGACAATCTTTTATTCCTCTTTTCTTGGGATTCGGTTGCAGTATTCCAGCGACTATGGCGGCTCGAACTTTAAGAAATAAAAAAGATAGAATAGTGACGGTTTTAATAACTACATTTATGAGTTGCGGAGCGAGAGTGCCAGTTTATGTTTTATTTACGGCTGCTTTCTTCCCAAATAACGCTCCTACGGTTATGTTTAGTATATATATAATCGGCGTTATAATCGGATTTATCGTGGCGTTTGTATTGAGAAAAGCTTTATTCAAAGGCGAAGAAACTCCATTCGTTATGGAACTTCCTCCTTATAGAGTTCCAAGACCGAAAGCGATTTTAAGACATATGTTCGACAGAGGATGGATGTATATAAAGAAAGCGGGAACTTATGTATTTGCCGCATCCGTAATAGTATGGGCGCTTATGACTTTCCCTCAATACGAGCCAAACGAACAAGAAGAATTGGCGTTAAGAGAACAAGCCGTAGCTATAGCGACAGAAGAAGGTTTGGATATTGAAGACGAAGAGGTAATTAATACGGAATACGAAAAACTTGTGTCCGCCGAAACCTTAGAGAGAACTTACGGAGGACAAATAGGAAAATTCATAGAACCTATTATAAAACCTTTAGGATTCGATTGGAGAATAGGAATAGCTTTGGTTGCTGGCGGAGCGGCTAAAGAGGTATTGGTTTCGACTATAGCGCAAATCAAGGCTATAGAATTTGACGAAGAGGACACATCGACTTTGGAAGAATCTTTGCAAAATGACCCCGTATTTAGCAATTGGGTTGTCGTTTACGGTTTGATGTTGTTCGTTCTGCTTTATTTTCCTTGTTTTGCCGCAATCGGAGTTATGGGAGCGGAAATTGGAAATAAATGGATACCGTTTATTGTGGTTTACACTCTTATTGTCGCTTGGGTTGTAAGTTTTATATTCTATCAAGTAGCGGGAAGAATAACGGGGATTATATAAATAAAAAGTAAGTAAAATAATATATAATAAAAGCTCAAGTTTCATGCTTGGGCTTTTTATTTTAAATTTTAATTAGTAAATAAAAGATTTGATATTTATCAATTTTTATATAAAATGTATTTTAAATTATATTTTAAAAAATATTTTATTTTAATTTTAAATAAATTTTTAATTAAATTTTTAATAAAAGGTTTAATATGTCTTTTTCTTTTAAGGTTTTAAAATCGTCTTCTTCCTCTAATGCAAGATTGGGAAAAATAGAAATTAACGGAATAGAAATCGACACTCCCGTTTTTATGCCCGTTGGAACTAAAGCGACAGTAAAGGCTCTAACTCCCGCTATGATAGAAGAAACGGAAAGCAAAATAATACTCGCAAATACTTATCATTTGGTTCTTAAACCGAGTTTGGATGTCATAAAAAAATTTGGCGGAGTTAAAAAATTCATGGGTTGGAAAGGAGCTATGCTTACCGACTCGGGAGGCTTTGCTATCTTTGGCAATGAATAAAGTTATAA
>NZ_SJDU01000265.1 GCF_005518285.1 Brachyspira catarrhinii
AAAGAGCTATGGAAAATAAAGAACTCATATAATAAACCATTCTGTCTATAACTCCTTGAAACGAAGAAGTAAATACCGATTTTGAAGCCTCGCTTAAAACGGGCAAAGCCTCGAAACTATAATATAAAGTTCTTACAACCCAATTTTGTCCGTTTATCGCTATAAAAATTAATATAACTACCAAAGATTGAAGCTGCCCTAAAACGGGAACATTCACTTGTGAAATCGGGTCGACAGTTTCAGAAACTCCGAATCCCATCTGTATTTCAAAAAAGTTTGCCATAACCTGATAGGCGGCGAATATAATCGACATCAAAAATCCGATTAATATCCCTATAAGCGCTTCGTTTAATAAAGTCAAAAAATATCCAACGAAAGTAGAAGCCGCTTGAATCGAAGTGTCGGCAATCAAAGGAAATATCGCCGCAGTCGCAACAAAAGCAAGTCCAATTTTAATCGTATTAGGAATAACATTGGAAGAAAACAATGGAGCTACCATAAGTATGGCTAAAAATCTAACCATAATGAGCAGGTAAATCTGAAAGAAATTAACAAAATTATCCATTTTATATTTAATCCTAATTTTAATCTCGCTTTTAATTTTTTATTTTATCTCGCTATCGTTGGCAAAATACTAAATAATCTCACCGTAAAACCGCTTATATAATTGAGCATCCAAGAAGCTAAAAAATATATAACCGTAAGCATCGCAATCATTTTTGGAACGAATGTTAAAGTCTGCTCTTGAATACTCGTGGTAGCCTGAAGTATAGATATAATCAAACCGACTAATATTGAAACTCCAAGTATCGGGGCAACCAACATCATAAATGTCCATAAAGTCCCTTGAACCAAATTAACTATTGAAGTATCGCTCATAACAAAATCCTTTTTTCAAATTCAAATTTATTTTTAAACTTTTTAATTTTTACCTTTTTCAAAAACTATCTAAAACTTTGCACCAACTGAAGTATTAAAAGTTTCCAACCGTCAACCGCCACGAATAAAATAATTTTAAGTGGCAAAGATATCATAATCGGCGGAAGCATTATCATACCCATAGCCATCAAAATCGAAGCCACAACCAAATCTATAACGATAAACGGAATAAACAAATAAATTCCCATCTTAAAAGCTATCGTTAGTTCGTTTATTATAAAAGCGGGAATCACAACCATCGTTGGAATTCTATTTAAATCTTCAACAGTTTGAATTTCTCTTAATCTTATATTTGTGTCGCTTATGCTTAAAAATAAATCCAAACTTTTCATTCCGTTTTCGCCTCTTAAAGAATTAAACATAAACATTCTTAAAGGCTGAATTCCTCTTCCGTATAAATCGTTTACTCCAATCGAACCGTTTAAATAAGGCTGCAACGCGTCTCTATTTATTTGAGTCAAAGTCGGCATCATTATAAAAAATGTTAGAAATAGAGAGAGTCCCATTATTAAAGCTCTCGGAGGAGTTTCTTGCAAAGATAAAGCTCTTTGAACAAAATTTAAAACTATGGAAACTCTTATAAAGCTTGTAGTCATTATTATAATCGAAGGAGACAAAGACAATATCGTAAGCAAAAATAATATTTGAAGTCCCAAACTAACCTGCTGCGGAGTTTGAGCTTGAGCTATATTTAAATCGATAGTCGGAATAGGCATTTGAGCGTAAATAGTATTCGTAAGAAACAAACCCAATATTAAAATAGTTGTAAAAATTTTTCTCATATTTTTCAATCCTAATTTCCCGACTCTTTAAATATGTATTAATTAAAGTTAACATATTATTAAAAAAAGTCAAGTATTATGTTAACTAATTTTTCAAAAAATATTCTAAAACATGCTTATTTTACCGTATTAAATTACAGCAAAAGTCCCATAAAATAACAATTATAGTAATTTCCATCCAAATAAATAAATTTTTTTATTTCGCCTTCAATTTCAAAACCAAATTTTTTATACAATTTCAAGGCTCTTTCGTTATCAATTCTAACCGTCAATTCTATCTTTTTTATCGAGTTTGATTTGCAATAATCAATCGTGTAATCGATTAATTTTTCTCCGATTTTATTTCCCCAATAATTTTTTAAAACCGTTATCGCCAAATCCACTCTATGTTTTATTCTAATTTTATTTACTCCTTCGATGCTGCAAATTCCGATTATTTTATTTTCAGTTTTATTTTTAATTTCGCATAAAAACATTTTTTCAAGTATAGAGCTTTGTATATTTTGCAAAAATTCTTTTTCTTTCTTTACGGTAAATTTTCTTTCGCTCGAATCGGAAATTAAAAAATCGGTTTCATCGGATACAATTTTTATATATTCGATTACATTTTCCGCGTCTTCTATATTCGCTTCTCTTATAAGATAATTCATACAAAACCTTAATAAATAAATTAGAATTATGTAAACTATATTATGATAACTTATTTTGAAATTTTGTAAATATGAAATTTTTAATAAAAATAATTTTTTATTTTAAATTTTATTTTACCTACTTGCATTTAATTCGGTTATAATATATGATAGAATTAATGAAATAAAAAGTAATTATTCATTATTATCAGACTCCTAACACTATTAAGATGGGCTTATAATTCCTTTTTTATAAGCCCATTGATATTTAACGGTAAATTAATCGCATTGGAGAATACATGGAAAAATTAAGAATATCTTCAAAACATATAGACAAACTCGAAGACAATGAAATATTCGTTTTCGGAAGTAATACGCAAGGAGCGCATGGCGGAGGAGCGGCAAGAACGGCTATGAACTTTGGAGCGATATACGGACAAGCATTCGGACTTCAAGGAAAAACTTTTGCAATTCCGACTGTCGATTATACGAAAAGCGGTAAAATGTCGATAGAAACTATAAAAGAATATGTCGACAGATTTTTAGATTTCGCCAAAGAAAATAAAGATAAAAAATTTTTGGTGACGGAAATAGGATGCGGAATAGCGGGCTTCAAAGTATCCGATATAGCTCCGTTATTCAAAGAAGCTCTTAAAGACGAGTTCGACAATGTATATTTGCCAAAAAGTTTTGTAGATTATTTAACGAAATAAAAATAAATAATTGAAATAAAACGCTTGACATATTTTTTAATTTATGTTATATTTTAGCATAAAGTTAATGGAAAATGGATAAAGTAGTTATGATTAATAAAAATTACTATAAATTAGCATACTATAATTTCGTTAAGCAAAG
>NZ_SJDU01000266.1 GCF_005518285.1 Brachyspira catarrhinii
TTATTTTAAATTTTTATAATGTCTATATTTTATAATGTCAATATTTTTTATAATATTTTTTATGATACTTTAAACTAACTCATAGCTTTTTATTATTTTTAGTTTATAACAATTTATTATCTTTTAGTAAATATTTCAGTAGTTGTATTTTCAAGTTTTAATGAAAACTTGCTATAGTCAATTTTATATAGATATACTAAGTTCGTAGATACTTTATCAACATATTGTTTAAAAAGAGATGTATCATTTAAAACAGCAGTTAAATTATTTCTTGTTAGAATAAGTGAATCATTTTCAAATTTAATATTAATTTTTGGATATATATTATAATATTTTAAAGCTTCTGTTATTATGAGTTTTTCTGCTGGTTCATTTTCAGTGTAATCAATATTCAATATCAATATATATTCATTTTCATTTAATTTTATTATTTTACCAATATATTTTTTATTTTCTATTTTTTTTCCATCTTTGAATATTTTAATAATAACAGTTCCATTATTTTTTATTGTTATATTAGTTCCATTTTTGTTATCGCCTATATAATATGAACCGCAATGATAAGCTGGTATATTTATCTTTAATTTTTTAAAATCAGCATTTATTTTGTCATTGTTAATATATCCTGATAATGATAAAGTATCTTTTTCTATATTTAATCCAATATTTACAAAATTCATATTTGAAGATGTTTTATTAAAATTTATAGAAGGAATTCTAGATTTTATTTGGTATTTTGAGTTAGATGTTTCTTCAGTTATTTCTTTTTTTATTTTTAAAAATGCATTTTCAGTATTCAAATAAACATTTCCATCTCTATCCATTAATAAATATGAAATTTGTCCTAAATCTTCAGATTGAAAATTGCCGTAAAAATATTCTGCAGCTTGGTTATTTTTTATCAAATTATTGCAGCTCATAACACATTTTCCAGTTAAAGCTATAATTCCTATAAATAAATATAAAATTAACTTTATCAATCCACCAATTGCAGCTGCCATATATGTACTCCTATTATATATTGTATAATATATAATATAAAAAATCATTTTTTAAGGTATAATAAAAATGCAAGAAACAATGAATATATGCTTAATATCTGATAATAATTTTGTAAACTATTTAGCTACATTAATAGTTTCAATATTAAAAAATTCTAATGAAGAAGATAAATTTCATTTTCATATAATTGAAGTAGATATTACAGATGAAAATAAATCAAAAATAATACAGTTAAAGGAAATAAAAAATTGTGAAATAAGTTTTTATAAATCAACAAACATAGAAAAATACAAAAATATAAGTAATATAATAAAATCTAAACATACATGGCATAGCTGGCATTATAGTGTATTTTTAAAATTAGATATACCATTTTTATTCAAAGATTTAGATAATATATTATTTTTAGATACAGACACGATAGCAATAGAAAATATAAATGATGTTTTTAGTTATGATATTTGCAATTACTATATTGCAGTTCAATATTTCCCATATAAAGGTATTGATAATGATATACCAAAAGTAAGAGATTGGTTAAAAAGTATTGGAATAAAAAATCCAAAAAATGAATATGTAAGCAGTATTATACTATATTTTAATTTAAAAAAAATCAAAGAAGAAATAGGACTGGATAATTTAGAAAAACATATAGATGAATGTATGGATAAATATTCATCTACAATATTTACAGAAGAACATATATTAATGTATTTATTTAATGGTAAAATAGGATATAATGATTTCGGATGTAATATTGATGCTAATGGAGGAAAATTAAATACAAAAATAGTACATTTTATAGGCACTTTTAAACCTCTGCTAAAAGGATATACAGGAAGAGAAGTAAAGTTTTATAATAAGTTCTGGGAATATTTCACACTTACTCCATTTTTTAGAGATAATATATTTGACTATATGAACATATTTGCTATGAATAAATATAAAGTAACATTGTATAAATTAGTAGATAAAATTGTTTGGTATATTCCTACGGCTAAATTAAGAGGCAGAATAAGAGAAAAAATGATCAATAAAGTTAATTCAATGCTTGACTCTTAAAATTTTGTTTTTTATAATAGTTTATATACGCCACATAAAACCGTACTTTTTACCTATTTTTATTCTAAGTCTTTCTCTTAATCTTCTTGATGGTATCCACCATAATATTTTATTCCACATTTCTTTTTTCTGTTTTATATATAGAGAATTATATTCTTCACCTCCAAACTCTATCCATTTTTTATTATTTTCATCCCATTCATAGTAAGGACTGCTTTCCCAAAACTTACCAAGTGCATGTATTATATATACATTATCTAAATGATTATAGTCTCCTGTATAATTATAAATATTATCCAACACTCCAATATCTAAATTAAATTCCTGAATAGCTAGATTAATAACAAACAAATCAGTTCCAACAATCTTTTCACAATATTCATAACACCATTTTTTTATTTTACTTCCATTATGTAATTTATTTGTTAATATCATTATTCCAGAATTAAATATTTTTCTATTTAAATCATATTTATCATCTTTATATTTTTCTACAAAATTACTTCCGCCATTATTTACAAAATAATCTAATTGATTATTTAAAATATCATAAGCCATATAAATACTTTTTTCATTAAAAGACAGTATTGAAGACAAATCTTTTTTTATAAGCGTATCTGTATCTACATATAATAATTTCTCATAATCTTTAATTAATTCAAAAGCTTCAAATCTTGCAAATGCCATAAAACTCCAATTAGAACCAGGTACGGAGTTTAAAAAAGATTTTGAGAAAGGATTCTCAAATTTTTTAATAATAATATTTTTATGTATTTTTTCTAATGCTGATCTGTTTTTATCATTAATTGTATCAACTAAAACTATAATATCATAATCTTTTTCATCTAAAGAAAAATATTTTTTAAATCCTATCAAAACATTTCCTACAGCAAACATTTGATTCTCGGTTGAACATAATAATAAAGCAAATTTTTTCATAAAATAATTCCTATTTTTATTTATATAATAATAACATAAACAAAATCAATGTCAATTTATTGTACTTGTTTCAAAATTAATTTTATTTATGATTGTGCAAAGTAGCCCCTACATTACAACCGCAACTTTGACAAAGTAGTGTTAGGTATGGTGTGCGGCTGGCTTTGCCAAAAGTCGAGTAAAAAAATTGATAAACTTAAG
>NZ_SJDU01000267.1 GCF_005518285.1 Brachyspira catarrhinii
ACATTCTTTCATATAATATAATTTTTACGAACCTCATGCGGATATGCATGGGGTTTTATTTTATTTACAAAAAAATAAAAGCTCGTTTTTTCTATTTTATAAATTAGAAACTTTAATATGACGCTATAAAATCCAAAACCAAATCTAAAGCGAAAATAACGCTCGACTCTCTTACTTTATCTCTATCTCCCGAAAAAATATTTTTATAAGGTTTAGTATAATTTTCAGCGGATAAACAAATCCAAACCAAACCTACGGGCTTCTCTTCGCTTCCTCCGTCAGGTCCCGCTATTCCGCTAATAGCTATAGAAATATCGGCATCCATTATTTGCCTGATATTTTCAGACATCTCGATTACGCATTCTTTACTTACAGCTCCAAAATTCGATAAAGTTTCTTTCTTTACATCTATAATTTTATTTTTAATCTCGTTGGAATAAGTCACAAAAGAACCTTCAAAACATCCCGAAGAACCGCTAATAGAAGTTATCGAGGCGGCAAAAAGTCCTCCAGTGCAAGATTCCGCGGAAGTGATTTTTAATTTTTTTTCAATAAGTTTATCTACCAATTCTTTTGATTTAATTTTTATTTTATTCATAACAAATCCAAATATAAAAATTATAAAATATACAAATTTAAAAAACAATATCGATATAAATCGTAAAAAATATAATTAATAGCGAATAAGAATTTTGACAAAAATTTTATATTTTGTATAATATATTTATTATGTTTACTTATTTTGTAATTAAAAGAATATTAAAAGGTATTATAATGTTTATAATACTTATGTTTATGTCTTCGGCAATATTCAATACCGTAAGCGAGAAAACTCTAAAAGCGCAAATAGAAGAAAATATTAACGCCGAAGTTAGAGGTTTGAGTAATATGCGTGCGGAAGATGTAGACAATTTCATTAAAGAAAGAAGAGCTTATTACTACGATATTTATTGGCTTAACAGAAGTCGGGGAGAGAGAATATTTTTAAGAGCGATTAATACGATAACTTTTCAATTCGGTAAATCGAGTATTATGATGGATTCCAACGGAGACAGAACCGTCATAAAAATAATAGGAGAAGCTTTGCCTCGCTCGATAATATTATTCACAACGGCGTCAATAATTCAAATAATAATAGGTTTGGCTGTCGGTTTGATAAAGGCGCGAAAAGCGGGAAGCCCATTCGACAGAACGACAAGCATTTTTACTATGATAGTTTACGGTATGCCGACTTGGTGGCTTTCTATGATTCTTATAATGGCTTTCGTTTATAAATTCAATTTATTTCCGTCTGGCGGAGTTCATTCCGTTCCAACTCCCGAAGGGATAATGTATTTCTTGGATATGTTATGGCATATGGCTTTGCCTCTTTTAACTTTGGTATTGATAGGATTTTGGGGAATTTCGTTTGTCGTTAGAAATATAGTTTTAAATATTCTGCAAGAAGATTATATAATGGTGGCAAGAGCGAGAGGATTAACCGAAAAATCGATTCTATTTGGACATACTTTAAGAAGCGCCGCTCCTCCGATAGTGACGATTACTTTACTTGGACTTTTAGGTTCTATTGCGGGTTCTATAATATTCGAAGGAATTTTTTCATGGCCAGGGCTTGGCAATTTATATTGGATTTCCGTTCAACAAAACGATATTCCCGTTCTAATGGGAAATTTGGCTATAACTACAGCGTTATATCAATTAGGACTCGTCATACTCGATATTTCTTACGGATTTTTGGACCCGAGAATAAAAGTCGGAGGAAAATTATAAATGGAAAATAAAAAAACAAATTCTAAAAATACAAATCCTCAAAAACAAAATTTAATTGTAGATTTTTTCAACGAATTCAAAAAAGATAAAACGGGAATGATAGGATTATCTATACTAATAATTGCAATTTTAATGTCTTTATTCGAGCCTTTAATTTTAACCTATAAAGAAGCGCCGAAAAGATGGAGAGATATTAATTATTGGCAGGATAATCCCGTTTCCGCTCCTCCCGTGTGGGTTAATTTTTTCCAAAAAGAAAAAGCTTCGATTACTTCGCATATTGACGCTATAAGTTTTGAAACGAATTATATTGACGGAAGATTAAATTATAAAATTTTATTCGAATACGATTATAATTTTGATAAATCGCCCGTAGATTTGATTTTTCATTTGAATATTAGAGGAAACACGGGACTTACTTGGAAAATCACTCGCCCAGATGGAGAGACAATAATTCTTTATGACGGTTTATACAATTCTACGGGAAATTTAAGAATCTCGGCGTTCAACGATTCAAAAAATAGAATTTTAAGATTTTATAGAGAATCCGTCCCAGTAATTTTTTCAAGGCAGGCGGAATCTTTAATCACAAATCCTATTGAAATATTATTTAATACGAAAAAAGACGATATGGCGAACGATTTTTTAGCGTTAAAAGGAAATTATGAATTTGAAATAACGGGAGAATTTTCCGAAACAAACGGCGAAATAGAAAATCCTTATATGGTTTTAGTCGGTTCGATGTCGGGCTTAATGGGAACGGACAACATGAAAAGAGATATTTTTTCGGGGCTTATATCTGGTTTGAAATGGGCTTTATTCATAGGAATTGCAACAAGTTTTATCGCCGTAATAATAGGCGTTATGTATGGAATAATTTCCGCGTATTTCGGTGGATTCGTTGACGGATTTATGCAATTTATCTATCAAATATTTATAGGAATTCCCGTTTTGCCCGTTATGATAGTAATGAGCGCAATATTCAAACCGAGTATTTGGACAATGATTGCTATGATGATATTATTTTCTTGGACGGGTTCGGTTATGACGGTTCGCTCTATGGCGATGCAATTAAAAGAAGAAACTTATATTGAAGCGGCAAGAACGATTGGAGCGGGACATTTAAGAATAATATTTAATCATTTGACTCCTTTGCTTTTACCTTTTTCTTTCGCGTCAATGGCTTTAGCCGTTCCTTCGGCTATAGTTTACGAATCTTCTTTATCGTTGCTCGGATTTGGAGACGCCACGATAGTCACTTGGGGGCAGATTTTACATGACGCTATGAAAGGTTCGGCAGTTCTTTCTGGGCTTTGGTGGTGGATAATACCCCCGGGAATTTTAATAGCGATTTTAGGAATGTCTTTCGCGTTTTTAGGTTTCGCTTTGGATAAAATACTTCATCCCAAATTAAGAAATAGATAAAAATCTTAA
>NZ_SJDU01000268.1 GCF_005518285.1 Brachyspira catarrhinii
GAAATGGAAATAAAAAAAATAAAAAACGATATAAATAATTTTTCTTTTAAAAATATTAAAATGAAAAATGTTTCTATAAAATCGGAAATTCTAAAATATATTTCAATTTTCGCTACGATAGTGTCGACTTTCTATCTTATATTTATAGTTTTATTTATTTTGATTAGAGGAGTTCCTTATATCAATTTTAATTTGCTTTTCGGAGAGAGCAATAATTCGCAAATGACATTATTTCCCGCGATAGTTTCAACGGCGATGATGCTTTTTATGGCGCTTATTATAGCCGTTCCGATAGGAGTTTTTTCGGCAATATATTTAACGGAATATTCTAAAGCAAACGGAAAATTAATTTACGCTATAAGAATATTCACCGACAGTTTATCGGGAATTCCTTCTATAGTTTTCGGACTTTTCGGAATGTTAATATTTTTGGATTTATTTGGCATAGGCAGAAATATATTGGCGGGTTCTTTGACTTTGGTTTTAATAATACTTCCTTCAATAATACGACAAACGGAAGAGACTTTAATATCCATTCCCGCGAGTTTGAGAGAGGGAAGTTTGGCTTTGGGAGCTTCTAAAGTTCGCACGATATTTAAAATAGTTTTGCCATGCGGTTTTTCGGGAATAATTACGGCGATTATTTTGAGTATTGGAAGGATAGTCGGAGAGAGCGCCGCACTTATATATACTTCGGGAGCGGTTAGATATATGCCAGCGGGTTATTTTAGCGCGGGAAGTTCTTTTGCGGTTATGATGTGGATGTTTTCAAGCGAGGGTTTATATATCAATCAAACATTTGCAACGGCAAGCATCTTATTAATGATTGTAATATTTCTTAACGCTTTGCTTTTTATTCTAAATAATAAATTAAAAAAGGATTATTAGATTATTAAGAGGATTAAACATGAATAAAGAATTTACTAATAAAAAATTAAATTTCGATTTCGATTTGGAAATTGCGATTAAAACCAGAGATTTGAATTTATATTATGAAAGTTTTCAGGCTTTGAAAAATATAAATATCGATATAAATAAAAATAGCGTGACTGCGTTTATCGGTCCTTCGGGTTGCGGAAAATCTACGCTTCTAAAAACTTTTAATAGAATGAACGATTTAATTCCAAATTGTAAAATAGAAGGAAATATAGAAATCGGCGGATGCGATATATACGATAATAATGTCAATGTTTCTTATTTGCGAAAAAATGTCGGAATGGTTTTTCAAAAATCGAATTTATTTGCAATGAATGTTTACGACAATATCGCCTACGGTCCGAGAACTTTCGGAATAAAAAAGAAATCGGAGCTTAACGATATAGTGGAATATAGTTTGACTAAAGCGGCTTTATGGGACGAAATAAAAGACAGATTAAATAAAAACGCTTTGGGTTTATCGGGAGGACAACAGCAGAGATTATGCATTGCGAGAGCTTTGTCGGTTAATCCGAAAATACTTCTTATGGACGAACCTACGAGCGCGCTTGACCCGATAAGCACGGGAAAAATAGAAGATTTGATAAACGAACTTAAAAACGATTATACGATTGTAATTGTCACTCATAATATGCAACAGGCTATGAGAGTTTCGGATAAAACGGCATTTTTCTTATTCGGCGAAATTGTGGAATACGAGGATACGGAAGAAATATTTTATAAACCGAAAGATAGCAGAACAGAAAGATATATTACGGGAAGATTCGGTTAAAATATTTTTTTATTGTAAATAATTTTTTAGAAATAAATTTTTAAGGAGTAATTAAATGATAAGATTTGAAGAAGAATTAAATCGATTGAGAGAATATGTAATCGAAGCGGGAAATATGATTTTAGAAGCTTTGAAAAACGCTAGAGATTCTTTATTAAACGGCGATATGGATTTGGCAAATCAAGTCATAGAGGGCGATAGAAATATAAATAGAATTTCTTATAAAATAGAAAGCGCTTGTTTGAAAATTCTTTTGCTCGAACATCCCGTTGCAACCGATTTAAGAATAGTTTCTGCGACTTTGAAAATAGCGACAGATTTGGAAAGAATAGGCGACCAAGCCAAAGATATTTGCGATTTGCTTAAATTTTTGCTTGAAGGAAATATTTATAAAGACAAAATGGAGACAATAATTGAAATGTCAAATATAATAGAGGAAATGGTTAAAGATTCTCTATCTGCTTTTTCCAAAAAAGATTTTGAGCTATCAAAAAAAGTCATAGAATCGGACGATACTGTCGACAAATTATTTTATAAAGTTAGAGATTCTATGGTTGATTTGATAAAGAGCGGAGCGAACGACTCTGACCAAGCGATTTATTTAATGATGATAGCGAAATATTTTGAAAAGATGGGCGACCATGCGGAAAATATAGCGAAGTGGGTTTATTATTACAGCACGGGCGATAGGTATAAATAAAAAAGACACCGCAATAAATACGATGCCTTTTGTCTTATCAATTTTTTATCAGCTTCTAAATTGAAAAATATTCTTATTGTTTACTAATAGCAGTAGTGCCATCAGCGCTTGTAGCTGTGCCAGATGTAGCGCTTGTAAATGTGATACTTGCGCCTGATATTCCTACATCATCTCCGTTTATTGTATATTCCGTTTTTTCGGAATTCCAATCTGCTTCTGGTATTTGAAAAGTTATTGTAGCAGGAGAAGTCATTGTCATATTTCCACTATCGCTAATAGTAAACTCTACTCCATCTCCAGTCCAAGTTCCAGCTATATAAGAAACTTTAAATGTTGTTGGGGCTGGGTCGGTGCCTTTGTCTTTACAAGAAACAAAAACGACTACTAAAACTGATAAAATGATAAGAAATAATTTTTTAGAATTCTTCATTGAATTCCTCCTTTAGATAAATTGTTTATAACAAAACAAGGATTTTTTATTTTCCTTGATAAGCTATCGAAATTGATTGAAGTTAAAAAAGATTTAACTAAATTTAAATTGTCATTACGAGCGTAAGCGTGGCAATCTAAATATATTGGATTACTTCGGTTTTTGGCAAAACCTCGTAATGACAAATAATTTTTAAATATAAAAGAAAATATATTTTGCAATACGAAACAGACACTTAAAAAATTAAATACCTTAAAAAATTGTGATATATAAAAATTTAAATTATTGGTTAAAAGATATAATAATGGCTTTGCTTAACGAAATTATAGTATGCTAATTTATAGTAATTTTTACTAACCATA
>NZ_SJDU01000269.1 GCF_005518285.1 Brachyspira catarrhinii
TGCAATTATAAGAAAATTAGAGAGGTTAATTTAGATTTTAATAATATAAATATAATTATTGGTAAAAATAATTCTGGTAAGTCAAGCCTTTTAAGCGCTATTCATTTCTTTTTTACTATTATATATTCTATAAAAGATAATATAAATAATAGAGGTAATATAGCCAAAATTAAGAGGGATAATCCTGAAAAAATTTCTTATATTTTTAAAGAAGAAAATTTAATTTACAATCCAACTGATAATATAAGTTCTATAGCTTATGATAAATTACCAAAAAGAACCGATTTAAAAAGTGGTAAAAAAGGAATTGAATTTATTTTTAATAATAATATAAAAATAGTAATAAGCGAATATAATAATGTTTCGTATTCTTTTGACTTATTCTATTTAATTAATAGTTTTGATAAAGGAGAAGAGCTTTATAATGTTATAAAAGAATTTACAAATTATTTTGGAGATATTTATTCAATTTATTGTCCAGGTATATCAGGAATAATATACAATGAACCATATAAAAATAAAATAAAAATAATAAAAGACGCTTTTAATTTTGATGCTGCCAATACCGTGTTAAAAAATATTTTATTAGGAATAAGTAAAGAAAAAGATATTTTAAATAATTTTAATAAAGATTTTAAATTTCTATTTGGAGACGAATATGAGTTAGAATTTCCTAAAGAAAATGCGGTTGATATAAATGAATATATACAAATTAATGTCAAAATAGAAAATAAAACTATCCCCATTCATCAAATGGGTATAGGCTTTTTGCAGTTATTACATATATTATCTTATAAACATTATTTTAAATCAAAAATACTTATATTAGATGAACCAGAAATGCATTTGCATGCCAAACTATGTCATAAATTATTGGATTTATTAGAGAATTGGTCTAAAGATTATAATATGCAAATATTTATAAGCACTCATTCATATAACTCAATAAAATATATAACTAATAAAAGTAATAAAAATGAATATAATCTTTACCATTCTAAATATGGAAGTATTAACAAATGCGAAATTAGTGAAGTAGAAGATATATTTTTTAATGATATAGGGGAATTGCCTGCCATAAAAGAAAACTGTGATTATTTTATAATAACGGAAGATGAAAAGCCACTAATTGAAAAATTGATACCGAATGAATACCACGAAAAGATTCAGGTAATGCCATCAAGAAAATCTGATATTTGCAGAATATATCAAGAAATAATTAAAATATCTAAAAAATGTTTTATTATTTTTCATGTGGATTTAGATAGGTATGAAGAATATGAAGCCACACTAAAAAGTAAAAATATACCCATTAATGGTAATATTATTTTATGGCATACAGACTACGCTACTATAGAAGGATATTGGTTAATTTATGATAATTTAAAATCGCTAATAAAATCAATGAAAAAAGATGAAGAAGGAACTACTATAGATGAAAATTTAAACAAAATTATTCTTAATAATAAAGAAGAAATTAATAAGTCGATATGTGAATATATTTTAAAAGCTAACTTAAAAAAATATTATGAAGAAGAAAAGTATATACGAGAAAATATAAGCTCATTTAGACAAAAAATTAAAAATAGTAAAAGTGCTAAAGAGATTTTAGATTATATACTTGAAGAATCTATAAATATATCTAAAAAAGGAAAAGATACAGGCATAGGTAAATATATTAAGGATTTACTAAATAAAATAATAGAAGAATATTTTGGTAAAGATATAAAAGTTGAATTTAACAATATTAACTGTCCAGAATCATTATTAAAACATATAGAAAAATGGTTTAACAAAAAAATAAAAAACTAATACTATTTTTTAATTTATCATTCAAATAATTTTATAATACGATTTTATTTCGTTCGTTTATGACGAGGTTTTGCCCATTTTGATTTATTATGTTTTTTAACTGCTGGTTTATTTTCTTTCTTTTCTTCATTATTATTAAGATTAAAATTTTTATCAACGCTTTCAAAATTTTCAATGTTTTCGGACGAAAAAATATTTTCTATATCTTTTAATTTTTTATCTTTTTGATTAAAGAAAAATTCTATTTCTTTTTCTGTTAAATCTCTTATATGCCCCGCTTCCAAAGTTCCCGCCGAATCGCTATATTTACTCACGCATCCTACGGAAATTCTTTCCAAATCGATTACTTTATAACCCAAATATTCGAATATTTTTCTTATCTCTCGATTTTTTCCTTCGTTGATGGTTAATCTTATTTTGCTTTGAATTCTTCCTTTCGATAATATTTTGAATTTAAACGGCGAATAATTTATATTTTTAATCGTTATTCCTTTGCTCGCTTCAAGCAGTTTTTGAGAATCTATTTTTCCATTGACGACAACATCGTAAACTTTTAATATTTCGTAAGACGGATGAGTTATTATATTTGCGAATTCTCCATCGTTCGTTATAATCATAATTCCGCGAGATTCAGAGTCCAATCTTCCCGCATAAAATAATCTCTCTTTTACACCCTTAAAAAATTCGGTTATTATTCTTCTGCCGGGCAAATATTTCGTTGTGCTTACCACTCCGAGCGGTTTGTATAAGGCGATATATCTTTTTGATTGTCTTTCTATGATTTTTCTGTCTAAAGAAACTGTATCGCCTCTTTTTACTTTATAAGCGGGTTCTAATATTACTTGATTATTTACTCGAACTCTTCCCGACATTATCGCTTTTTCGCATTTTCTTCTGCTGGCAAATCCCGATTCCAATATAACTTTTACGAGCCTAATCGCTTCTTCGTTATTCATACTTTATTCATTTCTGTTGAATTCTAAATCTTTTAATTCTCTTAATTTTGGCAAATCGTCCAAAGAGTTAATTCCAAAATGCATAAGAAATTTATCGGTTGTTCCGTAAGTTTGTCTCTTATCCAAATAATCTTTTCTGCCTTTCCAAGCTATAAATCCGTCTTCCATTAATACTCTCAAATGATAACCGCTGTCGCTCTGTCTTATATCGTCAATTTCAGCTTTCGTTAACGGCTGTTTGTAGGCTATTATTGATAAAGTTTGAAGCATAGCCTTTGAAATTTTCTTTTTTCTTTTTTTATCGTAAATTGTAGACAAAGTTCCGAAAGCGGATGGAATGATTGTCATCATAATACTGTCGCCAATTTCGAGTATTTCTATCGCGCTTCCCGACTTTCTATATTTAATATTTATATT
>NZ_SJDU01000027.1 GCF_005518285.1 Brachyspira catarrhinii
TTTATAATTAGTAAGTAAACATAAACTTGAAAAAAGTTTAAATTGAAGCGCTCGGCTCGGCTCGGCTCGCGCTAATTTGTTTTATAATAGTTTTATTTAACTGTATCATAGGAGCAATTATACAATATTTATAATTTTTATCAATAGGTTGAATAAATTTTTTATAATCGTTTTTTATTTATAAGATAATCGAAAATAATATTCAAATCTTTTTTTGAGAGTTTAATGTCCGAAAACATGTCCGCTCTGTTTTTGAAAGTTTTAATCAAACTTGAGGCTCTTCTGTATTCTTCAATATTTTTATGATTGCCAGAAATTAAAACGCTCGGAACTTCCATATCGTCTATTTTTTCGGGGCGAGTGTATTGTTCGTATTCCAAAAGCCCGAAAGAATTTTTTTCAAAAGTGTCGCTATAAACGGATTCCTTATTATTCAAAATATCTTTATATCTTGAAATCGCGTCAATAAGCAAAAGCGCTGGAATTTCGCCTCCGCTTAAAACATAATCTCCAACGCTTAATACTTCGTTCGCAAATTTTTTTTCCACTCTATAATCGATTCCCTCGTAATGTCCGAGTATCATCGTTATATGTTCTTTTTTTGAAAGTTCTTTTATTTTTTTTTGTTTAAGAGTTTTGCCCGAAGGAGAGAAAATTATCGTATAACCTTTGTTATTGTTTTCAAAATATTTTTTAAATATATCGTAAGTCAAAATCATTCCCGGTCCGCCTCCATAAGGATAATCGTCACATCTTTTATAATTTCCTTCCCCAAAATCTCGCATATTGACTATATTCAAATTTATTTTTTTATTTTTTATCGCGTTGTTTATGATTCCGATTGAAATTGGACTTTCATAAAATGTTGGAAATAATGTTAGAATATCTATAAGCATATTTTTTATTTTTATATTCCAAATCTTTTCATTATCAAATCAATATTTCTTAAATAGTATTGATAATCAAAACAATCGTCAATTTCTTTATCCGACAAATATTTTTTTATATCTTCGTCTTTACGAATATTCTCTTTAAAATCTTCGTTATTAAGCCATCTCTTCATCGCGTTTCTTTGAACCCATAAATACGCGTCGTTTCTTGAAATTCCTTTACTTACGAGGCTAATCAAAATTCTCTGACTAAAAATTAATCCTCCCGTTTTTTCCAAATTGTTTTTCATGTTTTGAGGATAAATTAAAAGTTTGTCGACAATATCCGCAAATTTATTTAAGCAGTAATCGACTATAATTGTGGAATCGGGAAGAATGACTCTTTCAACCGAAGAATGACTTATATCTCTTTCATGCCAAAGCGTAATATTTTCCAAAGAAGCGAGAGCGTTTGCACGAACGAGTCTCGCCAAGCCAGAAATTCTTTCACAAGTAATCGGGTTTCTTTTATGAGGCATTGCAGAAGAGCCTTTTTGTTTTTCGCTAAAATATTCTTCGACTTCTCTTAAATCGGTTCTCTGCAAATTTCTAATTTCAGTCGCGAATTTTTCCAAAGAACTTGCCACGATAGATAAACTCGTCAAATATTCCGCATGTCTGTCTCTTTGAATTATTTGAGTAGAAATTCTATCCGCTTTGAGTCCTAATTTTTCGCAAACTAATTCTTCTATTTTTGGATTTATATTGCTATAAGTTCCAACCGCTCCCGACAATTTTCCAACCGATACAGTTTCTTTCGCACGCTCTATTCTTTTAATATTTCTTTCGTTTTCGTCAAACCATAAAATAAATTTGAGTCCAAAAGTCATTGGCTCGGCATGGATTCCATGAGTTCTTCCGATGCATAAAGTATATTTATGTTCTTTAGCTTTTTTTAATAAAATCTCCGAAAGTTTTTTCAAATCGTTTAATATTATTTCCGCCGATTTTTTCATCATAATAGCAAGCGCCGTATCTTTCACATCGCTCGAAGTAAGCCCTTTATGTATATACTGTCCGCCTTCTCCGACATTTTCCTGCACCGCCGTGACAAATGCAATTATATCATGGTTAGTTTCTTTTTCTATTTCGGCGATTCTTTCAACAGTAAACGAAGATTTTTCTTTTATATTTTTCAAAGCCTCTTTTGGAATCTCTCCCAATTCCGCCATCGCCTCGCAAGCTGCTATTTCAACTTCAAGCATAGTTTGAAATTCGTTTTGCAAACTCCAAAGTTCGCCCATTTCTTTTCTCGTGTATCTTTTAATCATAAGCAAATTATAATAGAATATTTTTATTTGTCAAAATATATTTTACTAAAATAAAAACCCCATGCATATCTGCATGAGGTTCGTAAAAATTATATTATATGAAAGGGATAGTTCCTCTGTAAAGAGAAAAACTTAATTGCATTTTAATTAAAAATTCATTATTGCCGTTGCCGGTAGGCACACAGAGTGAGGCATACAGCGTGTGCGAGCATTTTCAATGCTAAGCAATCCAAAATAATAAAATTTCTTTTTTGTGGATTACTTCGGGCGTTACCCTCGTAATGACAATTTTTATTATTTAATCTATTTATACTATAACAATTATTAAAAAATGTCGAGTAAAAATTATATAATTCTTTATAAAAATATCGGATTTTATATTGATAAGTTTAATTTTTGTAAAAATCTATTCAAATAAATACGGGATTTTGTAATTTAAACTAATTATTATTCCGTATAGTTAGGATATATTTTTTGCTTTCATTTTATCTCACAAATGAAATTGTTTTTTGTCCACTTTTTACAAATAAAAAATAGCAAGGGATTTAAGGAATTATCAAAAATCTCGTGCTTGAGAGAACTATACTCAAACATAAACATATTAAAGCGATTATTATAAAAGGTTTATACAATTCTTTATATTGAATCAAATCATCGTCCAATATCGGTTTTTTTTCTATTCTGTCTATCGTGTTATATACATTTTCAAGCGCCGCTCCCGTTTTTGCGTTAAAATACTTTCCGCCCGTTATAGTTGCGATATTTATTAAAGCTTTTTCATTTAAAGTGAAATCCGCTCGAACTCTCCTTCTGCCGTAATCGGGGTCGTTATATGTAACCCAAGCGCTGCTTCCCGCCGCATCTCCAATTCCTATCGTATAAATTTTTATTCCAAAATTTGAAGCTATCTCCGAAGCCAATCTCGGGTCAATCTCTCCCGAATTATTTTCTCCGTCCGTAAGAAGAATAATAATTTTTTCGTTATCGCTTTTAATATTTCGCAACATATCTACAGCGGTTGCAATTCCAAGTCCAATCGAAGTAGAGCCTTCTTCGTCAATTTCAATTCTTCTTATTTCGTTTTCCAAAGTCGTATAATCGAAAGTTGCGGGGAGTAAAACGGAAGCCCTTAAAGCGAAAGCGACTAAACTTATTTTATCGAAATTTCTTTTTTTTATAAAATCAATCATAGTTCTTTTTGAAGCCTCGAGTCGCGTGGGATTCATGTCTTCCGCCATCATCGAAGGGGAAACATCAACGACTAAAGAAATATATATTCCATCTCCATTTATGTCGGATAAATGTTCAACTTTTACGGGACGCGCCAAAGCCAATATTGACATAGAAAGCGCAATTATTATAAGAGCGAATGGAATATCTTTGACATAATAATTCGATTTCAAAACTTTCGACATACTCACTCGCGGATGTTTTACCGAATAAGAATGATTTTTTCTCGTTTTGATATATAAGAATATTATAATCGGAACGGCAAAAAGTATAAATAAAAATTGTGGATTTACAAATATCATTTAAGAATCCGCTTTATATAAAAATCCTATAACTAAAACTATAATTCCAATAAGTATTGTGAAAGGAGCTAAAAATCCCATAAAACCTTCGGGAGCGTCTCCAACCAAATATATAAAAAGAAAACTTACGGCAAATATAATAATTCCTATCGCAAGAATAATGGCGTTTTTTTTAGAAATTTTATCTTTATTGTTTATCATATTTTTTAATTTTACTTTATGTTTAATATTATTTTTTAATTTGCTCGGAGCCGGAATCGAACCGGCACGGTCGCAAGGACCAGCAGATTTTAAATCTGCTATGTCTACCAATTCCATCATCCGAGCCAATCAATTAAGAAATTATACTATACCATTATAAAAAAAGCAAATTTTATATAATGCGTTTTATTCAAACGGATTTATTAATCCCAAAGCGGTAATATTATCCCCATAATTTTCGGACAATTTTTTTAATTCGTTTATGGAGTTTTCGGCATTATTTAATTTCATTATATTAAAAACTCCTTCCTCTGCGGAAGAATATTTTTTTGATAAAAGTTCGCACATAGAATTTGTGGCGATAAAATAATCATGATTTTTATTTCTTCTCGCGCCTTCTATAGAAATATAATGTCCTCCGCCAGCGCATGCGCAATTTTCCAAAACATATCCGTTAATATGGTCTTTCGTTATTTGAATGGCTTTATCTTTATCTATAGCAAAAACTTTCGAGTCGCCCGCATGAAAAATAAAAACTCCAGCGAATTTATGATATAATATTCCCGCAATCGAAGCGCCCGACATAGCTTTATTTTTGTCGTCCGCAGATTCTCTTGCCGCATTAACTTCAAGTTTGATAAAATTATGCATTATCCAATTTATCGCTTCCTGTTCCCCGACTATTTCGATTAAATCTAAAAAATTTTCATTATAAGTTTCAACCGCTAATCTTGATGCGAAAGTGTCTCCCAAACCGTCCGCCACCAATCCTACCGCAGAACCTTCTATTGAATTAATAAAATGACTATAATTATTTTGTTCGTTTATTATGAGCGGATTTCCAGAAATCGCTTCGCTCACAAACAATATTGTGTCGGCATTTATTTTTGAATTTATGCCTTTATTCGTAAAACAAAAAATATTCATAAAAATTATTCCTTATAATATTAAAATTATTTAATATCAAATATTATAAATAATTAAAAAAATTTTATCAATAATAAATTTGCAATATATCGTTATATATGCTATTATTATTCATGGATGGTTGTGATATGATTAATTCGGTATTTGATATGCAAAATATGTATAAACTCACGGTAGAAGAGTTTGACAGCATTTATAAACTCAAATTCGGCGAATATCTTGGTTATGAAAGATTCGATATACTTATGGCGTTATCGGACACTTTAGTCAAGTTATTGAAATGTATTGAAATGTCCGACATAAGCAGAATGTATGATAAGAAAGATATTATAATCAGTTTTGCCAATAAAAGTTTATATCGTCAATCTATAAGATTAAAATGTATCGAGAGCGAAGGATTGGACTTCATAAAACATTACCAATATTTTGGAGTTATATTGAACGATGATTTAGTTTCGAGAGCGTTTGACGATTGGGCAGAATTGAAGAAGATAATCGAAAACACTGAAAAACAATTTTGAATAACATATTATAGAAGTATGCAAATGGATTACCGTATTATTTATAATTTTAAATATAGACTATAAATAATTTCTTTTATGAGATAAAACTATATTATAGCGAATTCTATTTTACTTTTAATATTTCTAAATTTTTCATTAATCCTTTTTTATGCGATTCTTCATATTCTATTGAATTATTAACTATTCCCCAATAAGTCCAAAGATAATTTACTAACAATTGCGATTTTCGAACCATTTTCTCATCAGCTCCTTTATATAGTTTGATAAACTCCAGACGCTGCTCATCGTTTACGTTAGACTCGCAGATAAAATTAGCCAAATCCCAATATTTAGAAGAAAATCCCGAATATTCAAAATCAATTAATTTCACATCCTTGCCATTATACATTATATTTCCATATAATAAATCTCTATGGCATAAAACCTGTTTATCTCTTTCTATTTCGTCAGCTATAGACAATATATATTTTCTTTGAGTTTCGGTAGTTATTTTTTTATTTGCAAGTTTTTCGTATTTGTCTATTTCCGAATGCATAGACATAGGTTTAAAACCTTTATTATTTTTTAATTTTACGCTATGCAATATCGTTAATGTTTTAATAAAAGAATTGAAAAATTTAGTGTTCAAATCTTCGTCCGTTATACTATGATAGCCTTTTAAATAATCGGTTATTTTTACATCCCAATCAAAAAATTCCGTTTTAGGACATATACTCGAAGGAATTACGGATGTTATTTTTCTTTCCGCAGGTCTATCGACAAAAGCTTCCGTTCCTAACCCCGGGATTCTTATAACTTTATCATGTCCCATAAATTTTATGCGATAATTATAATTGGTTAATCCCGCTAATCTTACGGCTCTATTATTATCGGAGCATTGTTTTGCTATATCGTCCGAAGTTAATAAGTTATGGTTTATTGCATCGTTAAAAGAATCTATTTCATAAATTAAACCTTTTACTTCCGTTATATAAAAATCCATCTTCTTAAAAGATTTTTGTATTATATATTCCCAATATACTTTATCGCTCAATTTCTTTAATTCTTGTTTTATTATTTTCAAATCCTTTTGAGCGATATATGCGATTCCCGTTTCGCATAATCCGCCCATGCTATTTTCATTTATGCCGATTAATTTGTTATTTTCGTCTATATAGTATTGCCAAGTAGGATGATTGGTTTTTTCTAAATGTTGCGCTATAAATTGAGAAACATTTTTTCTTATATATCTGATAAAATCGTTTTTTATATATAAATCTCCGTTCATTATTAATGTGTCGGTATCGAGATTATCAATTACGAGTTTTAATGAATTGGCGCTGTTGGTTGTTTCAAAATCTTTAGAAATTACTTTTTTAAATCCTAATTTCTTTTTATAAGGATTGAACATCTCGTTTTTATAACCCGTAACTACGGTAATATCTTTAATGCCTCCGTTTTTTAAACATTTTATCATATTTTCTAATATGGTTTTTCCGTTGATTTTCAATAAAGGTTTAGGTTTTAATAAAGTCATTGGAGAAAGTCTCGAACCTTTTCCCGCTGCAAGTATAACTGCTTTCATTATAAATCTCCTTTTATTTTATTATTTTGTTTTAAATAATAAAATAATTTTTTAATATTTAAGCCAAATCTTTTAACATTTTATTTAAAAATATTGCTCCTCTTTTTCCCGCTTCGCCTCTATACATATAGGCTTCTTCTTTAACTTTTAAAATATTTTCTTTTATCGTTTCGTTATTTATAGTTTCGCTCACTATATTTGCAATTTCCGAAAAATTATTCTCGTCTAAAGAAACGGAAATTTTGGGCAAAGTTTTTAAAGTCCAAGTTTCGTCTTTAAGTTCTATAGCGTCAGTTCCTCTTTTATCGAAAGTAAAACTCGGTATTATAGCGGGTTTTTCAAAAAGAAAAGCGTAATCGAATATGACTCCAGAAAAATCCGAAAGCATTACATCGGCTCTCGATAGAGATAATATATTGTCGACATCGAAATCCCATTCCAAATTTTTATTATATTTATATTTATCTTTTAATTTTTCAATCAATTCTTTTTCGACTATTAAAGATTGAGGATGAGGACGAACGATACAATAAAAATCGTTTTCAAGAATAGCGTCTATAAGTTTATCGCCAAACCTCGTAAGCAAACCGTTAATCCCCCAAGAAGGCGCTATTAAAACCGTCCTTTTATCGTTATTCTTTTTAAATTTGCTTTTAATTTCCGCAATTTCTTTTTTCTTTTCAAGTTCGTCCAAATAAGTGCTTCCTATAATATCGAGTTCTTTTATTTTGGTTTTTCTCAAATTTTCAAGCTCTCTAATATCGTCAATTTGATTTTTCCCGTTTAGCAAAACCGCATCGAAAAAATCTAAAGAATAAAGGCAATATAAAGCCGCTTCGCTTGGCGCATGCATTATATGAACATATTTCTTTACTCCTTTTGATTTTTTAAGTTGAAACACATCCAAATTCGGAGTTGTCATTAAACAAATATCGGTTTCTATAAAATTTAATTTCGCATAAGCTTTATTTCCCGTTCCTATAAATTCGCTGTGAAGCAAATCGTTTTTTATTTCAAAAATCGGGTCGTCTTCGCTCGAACTATAATAAATAATTGGAATTTCCAAATTAATCAGTTCTTCGATTATTGGCTTAAACACATTATAATATCTTTTATCTTCTCCATAAATTATTATTTTAGATTTCGTTTTAGAGTTTTTATCTTTTTTATTGGCGTTAGTAAGAGAAAAATTTTTTAATTTTATTATAAGCGCTTTCGACAAAAAGAATAGAGTTCCGATTATTCCAAATAACGCCGAAAAAAGCAAACTTCCCGTGCCAGGGTCAATATAACAGAATAAACTATTTTGAATTATTACGAGTAAAATTATAACGGATAAAATCATATCAATTCCTCAAAAATTTATTTTAATTTTATTTCTTATCTCAATTCAATCTCTTTCGTCTCTTTAGTCTTCCAATCGATTTGAAATTTCTTCCAATTATTTATATCAAAAATATTTTCTTTAACATGATAATAATAATCAAAATCTAATCTCGTTTTGAAATTTCCTTTCGGGTCGCTATGTTTAGTCAAAACGATATTAACGCCGTTGGTTTTATAATCGTTCGTAATAATATTTCCCGTGAAAGGGTTTTTAGCTTCGTTTAATAAATGCTTCGTAGCCAAAAACGGAATGTCGGCTATGGTCATAAAATCTCCGTTTTCAATTATATTTCCTTTGCTATTAAAATCTTTTACGAACATCATAGCGTTAAACACTTTGAATTCTACCATTCCTTTTTCGTTAAATATGGACGGATTAAAATAACCCGAATGGTCGGAAGTTATAATTATTTTTGTATTGTCGTAAATATCGTTTTCTTTTAAGAATTTGAAGAAATTTGAAAGTTCTCTAAAAGACGCTACGGTGGAATAATAACTTCTTGCGGAAAAATCGTTTTCAAAAAATTCCAAATCTTCTTCTGGAACATCTCTTATTTCAAGGCTCGGTTTATAATCGTAGTTATAATTAAAAGGTTCATGCGTGGTGTCGCTATGAATAAAATTAAAACAATTTCCGTCTTCGTTTATTTTAGTAAGGTTTGTTAATGCTTGCAATAAAGCGTATTCTTCTATTCCTTTTCCCACTATCGTTAAATTTTTATTTCCGTTTGGAATAAACCAATCGTTATGCGAATATAATTTATGTCTCAAAAATACGGGAAGCGCTCTAAATAAAGCGAATCTCATAGCTCGTCTTTTATTTTCTTCGAATATTTTTTCTTCGGTTATATTGTTTTCAGAATTATTAAGCAAAGTGTTTAATTCTTTTTCAATCATACTTTTTTCAATATTGTATGCTTTTATATTTGTGTGTTCTTTAAATATAGTCAAATCGGGCGTCCAAGAAAAATTTGCAAATGCTGGAGCGAAAGTCATTGTTTTATATCCGATATCCGAAAATAATTTTGGCATCATTATTAAAGATTCGTTATGATGTTCTTTTAAAATATATTCTTTATTCAAATCTACGGGAATTAAGTATTCGTATCCGCCGTATAAAGTTTGTATGCTTCCGAAAGTTTGAGGAGCGAGAGAAACCGTATTATAATAATATACGAAACCTTCCATTTCGGCTTTAATATCTGGAAATTCATCGAATACCAATTCTGCAAATTCGGGGCAGCCTCTGTCTAAAATTATTATAAAAATATTCGTCCCCGTCTTTGAAAAATTAAATACATCGTAATTATCGTTTTTATTTTGAATTTGACTATTTAGAGAATTTATTTCCGACAATATTTTTTGTTCTTTATTTATCTTTACAAAATCGAATACGGATATTGAAATCAAAGAAATTATTACGATTATAAATATATTGAATAAATAAATTTGCAAATTCTTTTTTATAATAAATAAAACTATAAATAAAACGACAAACATTAAAACTAAATTTAATATTATTTGTTTTGTCGTTGGAATTAGCAAATATTCCAATTCAAATTTGAAATTGCTCGCTATAAATCCGTAGTTCATTACCATTATAAAAGTGTTCGATAAAAATAATAAAGCCAATATGACGGATATTAAAGTAATTATATTTTTAAATTTGTCGGAGAAAAGAAAATATAAAAACATAGGATAAACGAAAAATAATCCGAAATATTTAAACATATTCGTCAATATTATTTCAAAAGGTTTTTCAAATTCCTGCCCCGAAGAAGCTATAAGAGAAGTCAATATAAATAAACCCGATAAAATCGTAATTGTCGTTATCGAAGAAATGAAGAGTCGCAATTTATATTTTATTTCCATAGATTTTAAGATTTTCTTTCTATATAGAATAAAAATTAAAATTACGATTGATAGAATTAACCAAATAAAAAATAAATCTTTATAGGTTTTTACATGAATAATCAAAACTTTTAATATTTCATGTTCGCTCGATTTGTTTATAAAATAATTTCTTAAATAAAAAAGAGTCGTCATTATAACTATAAATACGGAATATAAACCGTATAAAATTTTAGAGAATAAAATAAATTTTCTGTTTTTGAATATGGATTTTATTTTATTCAAATTAAGCAAAACTAAATTTTTGAAAAACGAAAAAGCGCAGTTGATAGTCCAATATAATAAAAGTATCGCTGGAGAATTATATAAAAATACTAAAAAGAATAAACTCATCAAAAATATTGGAATCGATTCTTTAAATGTTAATTTTTTGGAATAAACTATTGTCGAAAGCAGAGAGAAAAATGTCATTATAAAAGGCAGTAAATTTATAGTCAAATTTCCGATGCGAATCAATTTATCCGCTTCGCCCAAACTTTTTATCAAATAAAAACTTTCCGTATACGCTCCCGTCAAACTATGAAAGAAATTATAACCCGCCAAAAAGAAAGGGATTTGTATAAGAAGTCCCAAAGTTCCTCTGAAAGAGTAAATCGTTTTATAGCCGTTGATTCTTTGGCAAGCTCTTATAAGCAAATATCTTTGGTCGCCTTTATAAACCGATTTTATATTGTCTATCATGGGCTTCATTTTATTTTGAATTTCTCTTTCTTTTTTCTGCCATTCTTCCGCCTTATTGTATAAAGGCAAGGCTAAAATATTTATTATGACGCTTGTTATAAAAACGCTTTCGGCATAACTGCTTTGAGCGATTACTTTAAAATAATAAAATACGATTTCTATAATAAATTCTATAGGGTAAATTGTCGCATTGTATAATATATTGAAAAAGTTCATGATTTACTCCAAAAATCATAAACTTTCGTTCGGTTTATACTTACAAAGCGAAGTATAATGAAATATTTGAAAAATTTTAAAATGACAATAAACGCTATAATTATAGCGTGAGAAGTGAGAAGTGAGAAGTGAGAAGTGAGAATTTATTCACCGATAACATTTTTCGCCTCCACTAATCTAACTCAATTCATTTATTTAATTTTATCATTTTTCTAAAATAATGTCAAGTTTAAATTTAGAATTTTATCCTTGTTTAAATTAAAAAATAATAATCTAAATACTAAAAGAGTCATTGTATATGAAGATAATATTATTTATTCCTAATATATTTTTCATCTATATCGCTTGGATTAATAAGAATTTTATTTTTATATTTATTGAATATATGAGCTGTTCTGCAAAATCCGCCTTCGGATGCGATTTGATATTTGCAATTGCTTATTAAATAAAAATCAAAATAGCCTTTATCGTTATCGTTTATATCTACCGCCATATAATCGTATTTATCTTTTATTAAAGGAATTAATTTGCTTTTCACCCAATCCATGTCGTCCGAAAAGAAATATATTTTTAATTTTCCTTTGACTTTTTTATTTATTTTTTCAATCGCTTTTATAAAATATTCTTCATTCAAATTAAACCATCTATAATCCACTACAAGATAATCGTTTCTTCTAATATGACAAGCTAATGAATGTTTACAATTTTTAATATCCTCATAAATTCTTTTATTGTCGCTATCCAACTTTGGAAGAATATATTTATCTAAATCAAATACTTCATTAAAATCTAATTTTTTAGTATATGATTTCCAAAGTGAAAAAACATTCAAATAAAGAAATTTACTATTTTCAATTATATTACTTATATCGATACCATCATATTCATGTCCATCTATAAAAAATTTTTTTGCAATTTCTACTTCGTTCTTGTTAGCTAATTTAAAAGTAAAGTCATCAAATATATTTAAAAGCTCAAAATTTCTATTATATTTTCCAGTTTCGTCTTTTCCACTACGATTATACCATGAAATATCGTATAATACTTTTTTTCCATATAATTTTTCAATGGAATAGCCATATCTATAAAGATGAAGTTGGTCGACAAATCCTGCTGCAATTTCTACAACTATAAAACCTATACTATTATTTGCTACTTTTAATAATATATCATTTTGTTCTTTTATTTCTAAAATTGTATCGACTAATTCTCTAATGAAATCTCGAAGTTTCCTAAACGGTATCCACCAGACAATATCGTTCAAATATTTCTTTAATTTTTCGTTAGGCATAATATTTTACACCTCGCAAAAAATTAGAAATTGAAATGCACTTTTTGGAATAAATTGAAACTAATAAAAAATTTAAAATATTAGTATAGTATAGTATAGTATAGTATAGTATTTTGCATAAGGTTTCTACTAATTT
>NZ_SJDU01000270.1 GCF_005518285.1 Brachyspira catarrhinii
TTATTATATAATTAATAATATATAAATTATCAATACAAAAGTAGAATTAAAAAAATATATAATATTTGAAAAAATAAGTCAATAATATGGCGCAATAAAATATAAAAATAGTTCTTGCAATTAAATAATTTTATATTATAATGAACTTATGAGATACTTAATATTACATGGACATTTTTATCAACCGCCGAGAGAAAACCCATTTTTGGGGGAGATTCCAAAAGAAGCGAGCGCGTCTCCTTCGCATGATTGGAACGAGAGAATAACTAAAGAATGCTATAGCCCGAACGCGTATTCGAGAATACTCGATTTGGGCGGAAAAATAGCCGATATGTCGAATAATTATCAATACATGAGTTTTAATTTCGGTCCCACTCTTATAGATTATATTGCAAAAACGAGAGGCGATTTGCTTGAAAGAATAGTCGAGGCGGACAGAAAAAGCATTGAAAGATTGGGCTTTGGAAACGCTATAGCCCAAGTTTATAATCATATTATTTTGCCTTTGGCTAAAAAAGAAGATATGAGAGTGGAAATAAAATGGGGCTTGTATAATTTTGAAAAATATTTTAAAAGAAAATCAAACGGAATGTGGCTTTCGGAAACTGCGATTAATTTGGACACGGTTGACGCTTTATTCGATTGCGGAGTCAAATTTACCATATTGTCTCCTTATCAAGCGCATTATGTAAAAAATTCTACTCTACTTGATGTTTCGGGAGGGCAAATCGACACTTCAAAACCTTATTGGTTATACGGACATGAAGGTAAAAAAATAGCGGTATTTTTCTACGACCCTTATATTTCAAACGATATAGCTTTTCAGCATTTATTGAGGTCCGCCGATAAATTCGCTGAAAGAATAAGAAACGCTTACGGAAATAGAAATTTGGTAAATATAGCGACAGACGGAGAGAGCTATGGACATCATGAAGCTTTTGCCGATATGTGCCTTTCATGGTATTTTAAAGAAAATATTCATCATGACGGCATTATTCCTACAAATTACGAGCATTATTTGAATATGTTCCCGCCAACCGAAGAGGTTATATTGCATGAAGGCGAGGGCGGACGCGGAACTTCATGGAGTTGTTCGCATGGAGTGGAAAGATGGAGAAGTGCCTGCGGATGCGGAGGATGGGACGGATGCGATTTATCTTGGCGAACTCCGTTAAGAGAGGCTTTCGATATATTGAGAAATATGCAAGATAAATTATTCAGCACTTTTTTGGATTTCACAAACGATACGAGAAACTCTTTGAGAGAAGAATATGTTCGAGCCATTTATAACGATTCGGACGCTAAAGATTTGTATGAAATTTGCTCCAAATTTATATCTTTTAAAGAATTCGTATTTTTGATGGAATCTTATAAATATTCGCTTTTCGCTTACACTTCATGCGGATGGTTTTTTGAAGATGTTTCGAGATTAGAGCCAGTTAAAAATATGCAATATGCCGAACAGTCTTTTCATTACGCGAGAATGTTGGTTAAAGGCAAGAACGCGAATTTTGTCGAGGAAGCTCATAAAGAATTTTTGGAAACTTTGGAAAAATCAATAAGCAATAAACCCGAACATCGCACGGCAAGATATTTTTACGAGAAGGAAGAAAAAGAAGACATTTTTTATAAATTATATATTATCAATCATTTTATTTTTAATTTAATCGCTTCGGATTATAAAGAAGATAATATAAATATTTTTAAACATATTATAAGAGCGACAAAAAAAGAAAAAAATTATATCGAAGGAATATTGATAGACAATATTGACTCGGATATATATTTTAAGGCGAAAACTATCGAAGAGAATTACGAATTAAAAAATCAAATTCAAATCTCTCAAAATTATGACGAGCTTAATAATTCGGAAATTCATACTCTCTCTTTGAAAGATTTAACATCCGATGTGAGAGATAAATTTGCAAACGACATATTTAAAAAAGATATTGAAAAATTGAATAAACTAATGCATGAGGTTTATCCCGAATATAGAAAATTATTCGATTATTTTAATTCTAACGGCATAACTCCAGATTACGATTACAGAAGACTTATGGGAGCGATGGTTTCCCCTATTTTAAGAGAAAAAATCCTTGAAAAAGGAAAGGACGCCTACGAAGAAGTTTCAAACGGACTTAAAAACGCGAGAAACGCTGGAATGTTCGTTTCAAACAGCGGTATATCGAGTTTGATTGGCGATAAAATTGAAAAAGCGCTAAACGAATTATACGAAACGGGAAATGCAAAAATATTATTCGAACTTCTAAGCGATATAAAATTTTTATCAAATAACGATATGCCGATAGACAGAAACACTTACGAAAATATTTTTTATAAGATTCTAACGAAATATAAAAGCGGAGATATTCAATTCGGCGAAGAAGAAAAAAAATTATTTATAGAATTGGGATATTGGCTCAATTTTAGTATGCATGATATTTAATTATTATTCGTATTATTTTTTAATTATTGTTTTTTAACAAAAGACTTCCGTTTATAAGACTTATGACAACTTCAAAAGAATCGTTTTCGCCACAATTAACATTTACTTTTAATATTTTTCCGCTTTCAGAGGAATTTTTTGCAAGCTCGACTTTTCCGTTTTTCTTTCCAAAATTATCGTTGGTTATTATATAATAGCCTTCGTTTTTCCATAAATAGTTCGCGTATTTTACGGCGTTTGTAATAGAATCTGGAACTTTATTGAAAGTTAAGATTTTTATTTTGGCGTCTTCGAGAGTTTCGATTTTTGGAATAATTTTAAGTCCGTTTACTTTATTAACCGAAGATAACGCATCGTTTCCTATATTATAAAAAGATTCCAAATCTTTTTTTGTTTTTATAGAAACGAAAAAATATGTCGTTAAAGAAGCGATTATAATAGTAAATACGGTGATTATTATTCTGTTTTTCATTTATTAAAATCGTCTATATTTTCGTTTTTACAAATTATATTGGCTATTATTTTATTATTCTTTTTTAATTTCAGAATTCCAAAAATTATATAAATAAAAAATAAAACAAAAGAAAAAATCGGTCCCAAATTTTCTACAGATATTAATTTTGAAAAATAATCTCCGATAACATATCCGACTATAAGACAAATTAACGGAAGTATGTAAACAAAAAAATTTATTCCTCTTTTCAATTCTTCAACTTCTATAATGACATTGTCTCCTT
>NZ_SJDU01000271.1 GCF_005518285.1 Brachyspira catarrhinii
GATATAGCTGCAAATACGGATTCCATAACTTTTTGTTTATCGAAAGGACTCGGAGCGCCTATGGGAGCTATGCTTTGCGGTAAAAAAAAATTTATAGACGAAGCATTTAGAATTAGAAAATTAATCGGCGGAGGTTTAAGACAAATAGGTTTAATGGCTGCAGCTGGAATATACGCTCTTAAAAACAATATAGATTCTTTGGAAGAAGACCATATAAAAGCTAAAAAGATAGCGAAAACGATAATAGAATCTGGTTTTGGAACCGTAGATATTAATAATGTGGAAACGAATATAGTTATAGCCGATACGATTAAAAAGTCGGATTATATAATCTCAAAATTGCAAAAGAAGGGAATTAAAGCGAGTTCTTTCGGAGATTATAAAGTTAGATTCGTCACTCATAGAGACATATCAATTAAAGAAGTGAACGAAGCTTGCGATATTATAAAATCAATAAAATTTTAATTTATTTAGAGTTATTATAATTATTTTATATTCATTAAAATAGCGATTAAAAATTAACTATCTAAATTCCGAAAATATAATTAATATTTAATTTTTATAATAGATTGTTTAGGAAAATGGATATAATAGAATTTAAAATACCGACTAAAATAATATTTGGCTCAAATTCTCTCGACTCTTTAACCGATATTATAAAAAAATACGGCGGACGAGCGATAATAGTGACGGACGGAAGTTCTTTTAATCAAATAGGATTAATAGACAGAATAGTCGGAAAATTAAACGAAAATTTTATTAATACGATGGTTTATTCGGAGGTAAGCTCCAATAATACGAGCGATGCGGCGGATATAATCGCAAATTTAGTTCGATACAGCAAAGCGGATTGCATAGTCGCGGTTGGAGGTTTTAAGGTTCAAAATGCGGCTAAAGGAGCTTCGGTAGTCGTTACAAACAGCGGAGAATCTTCGGATTATGTGAACGGACAGCCAATATATCATAAGCCTTTGCCCTTGATATCAATTCCCACAATATTGGGTTCTTTATCGGAAATGACTTTGGGAATGTATCTTTACGATAAATATGACGAAGTTTATAAAGAATGCGCCGATTCGAATATATATGTTAAAGACTGCATCATCGACCCGACTCTTTACGAAACCGTCCCCGTAAAATATTCTATAAGCAGCGCTCTTTCGGTTTTCGCTTTATCTTTCGATATATATATGAGCAGCTCCTTAAATGTCATAAACGAGCCTTTAATAAAATATTCTATGCAAACGAGCATAAGCGGAATAAATAAAATGATAATAGACGCGGCAAATATTGACAATATAAGCTCTATGTCTATAGCGAATATGTTATGCGCAATTTCAGCTTGCAACGCGAATTTCGGAGCGATTAGGGCTTTATCAATCGCTCTCAATAGCGTTTGTGCGGTAAATAAATCAATCGTATGCTCTATAATGCTTCCTTATGTTATGGAATATTATATATCTTCCGCTCCAAAAAAATATCATGTATTGGCGGATTTTATAGAAGGCATCGATAAAGAAATGACTTCTATAGAAATAGGCGCGCAAGCGGGACAATATATAAAGAAAATACAACAAAATATAAATTTGCCTATGCGATTAAACGAAATCAATATCGACAGAAACAAATTTAATAAAGTCGCGGAACTCGCTTTAACTTATAGCGGAATGGATAAACTCCCAAAGGCTATGAATAAAGAATCTATAATCAATATATTAGACCAAGCTTATTAACTTTCGCTTTTAGGAGCATATTTGTATGGATTTTTATGCAAAAAATCTATAAGTTTTTTATTCGGTTTATAATTTTCTATAATCGGTAATTTTCTATATTCCAAAAGTTTAGTTTTATACATTTCCGCGTATTTATTGTAGGCAAAACATAAAAGATGCTCTAAATTAATCGTGTCGAGCAGATTATAATGAATCAAGGAATCTATGGCAGTTTTATCTTTAGTTTCTTTATAATAGTTCCAAAGCAAAACCGCAGTGTAGCCGTTTACTCCTTCCATTTCGTCTCCTCTGTTAATTCCGACATCATGCTCTATTTTTTTTAATCCTCCGCTAAATCCCAAATCTTTAAGCAAAAATCTTAAATCTATTTGGGCGCAATTTATATCGGTTTCAAAATAATTTTTCAAAAAAGGAATATCGAAACAAGAACCGTTGAAAGTGACAATTATCGAATAATCTTTAATATAATCTAAAAATTCTTTTTCGTTTATTCCATGAACGAAAACCTTTATATCTTTTCCGTCATAACATCCTATAACGGTAATATCGGATGCGGAAGGTTTTAATCCCGTAGTTTCAATATCTAAAAAAACCGTTTTATTAGTTAGAATTGGATATAATCTGTAAAGTATTTTATCTGGAAAATTTTCTATAAAATAATCGTAATTTTTAGAATCAAAATTATAAATAGATTTCGGAAGCTCCTTTTTCAAAACTTCTTTCATACTTTTTGGCATAGCGTAATAATTTATATTGTCGATAGCGTCCTGCCAATCGATAACGCCCTCTTCCCATAATAATTTTTCTTTTTTAATTCCCACTATATGCTGAAATGTCTTCTTTATCAAATCCATTACTTCTATTTTATTTCCTTTTCCATTTAACGCCTTGAGGAGTGTCCATTATTTCTATTCCCATAGACAAAAGCTGATTTCTTATTTCGTCCGCTTTGGAATAATTTTTTTCTTTTTTTGCTTCGCTTCTCTCTTCTATAAGTTTATTAATAGTCTCTTCGTCAATATCCGAATTTTTATTTTCTCCCGTCATATTAAAACAATTTATTATATTATTTACTCTTTCTATAAATTTAATCATCCTCTCTCTCGTTTCAATATTTATAGAATTAAAAGAAACATTTATATCTTTAATCAAAGTGAAGAATATTCCGAGTGCTTCGGAAACATTTAAATCGTTATAAATAGACTCGGAAAATTTTTCATTCGCTTCTTCGATTTCTTTCAATATTTTTTTATTTGTTTCGTTATCGTTTGTATTGTCAATATCTTTCAATCTAAAAATCAAATCGTTAACTCTGTCGATTGCGCTTTGAGATTGATTTATTCCTTCGATTGTAAAATTTAATTGTTTTCTATAATGAGCGCTCATAAGCGAATATCTTATGGCTTCGGGCGACAAACCTTTTTCGAGCAAATCTCTTAAAG
>NZ_SJDU01000272.1 GCF_005518285.1 Brachyspira catarrhinii
CAAAGGCAGAAAAGGAGAAAATATCTACTCGTTTTTGGAAGGCGAAAGCGAAGAATATATTATTGTGGCAAGCCATTACGACAGCAGAATAGTTGCCGAAAAAGACAGAAAAATTGAAAATAGAAATAAACCGATTGACGGGGCAAACGATGGAGCGAGCAGTTCGGGAATTTTGCTCGAGCTTATGAATTCTTTAAAAGATGAAAAATTACCTTATGGAATTTGTTTTATTTTATTCGATTTGGAAGACGATGGAAATTTATTTTATAGTGGAAACGGATTAACGGAAACGGATTGGATTCAAGGAAGCATCGCTTTCGTCAACGATAAAATTTTAGAAAGAGAAAAAATAAAATTTGGAATATTGCTCGATATGGTTGGCGGTTCAAATGCAAAATTCAAATACGAAAGTTTTGCCTATACATATTACCCGAATATCTACGAAAAAATTTGGGGCTTTGCGGACGATTTGGGATATAAAGATTATTTCGTTAAAGAACATTACGGAATGATAACGGATGACCATATTCCTTTTTTAATGGAAAAAATTCCTTTTATCGACATAATCGATATGGGCTACAAATATCATCATACTACGGAAGATACGATTGATAAAATAGATATTAAAACTCTCGAAGCGGTTGGACGAACGATGGAATATACTTTAAAAAATGCGGATAAAATATTTTGAATTATTATGATTAAAAAAATTATAATTGAAAAATAGAAATAAATATATTATAATAGAAAAATGAAAATTAGATTTGCCACAATTTCGGACGCTCTTTCTTTATTGGAAATTTATTCTCAATATATAGAAACGGCTATAACATTCGAATATATTCTTCCGACTAAATCGGAATTTGAAAAAAGAATTGAAAATATTATTGAAACTTATCCTTATTTGGTTTTAGAAGAAGACGGAAAAATTATCGGCTACGCATACGCTCATAAATATATGGAAAGAGCCGCTTATCAATGGAACGCCGAAATATCGATATATTTAGATAAAGCGCATGTATCAAAAGGTTTGGGTAAAAAATTATGTTTGGCTTTGATTGAAATATTAAAAGCGCAAGGAGTGAAAACGGTTTATAGTTTGATTACCTCTCCAAATATTAAAAGCGAAAAATTGCATCTTTCTTTGGGTTTTAAAAATATCGGAATGTATCATAACACTGGATATAAAAGAGGAGAATGGCGCAATGTTTCAATATTTGAAAAACAAATTGGAGAATATTCGATTAATCCAAATCCTGTTCTTTCAATAAAAGAAATAGGTTTTGATATTATAGAAAAAATTATTAACGAAAATTTATCGGATAAATAAATGTTTGGAAACGGAAATATAACGACTAAAGAACTTTTAAAATCTGTTCGGCAAATAGAAATAAAAACTTCAAGAATAGTAAATTCGTATTTTTCTGGACGATATCATTCGGCTTTCAAAGGACATGGAATAGAATTTGACGAAGTTAGAAAATATACTATTGGAGACGATGTTCGAGCGATGGATTGGAAAGTTAGCGCAAGATATAACGAGCCTTTTATAAAAAGATTTAGAGAAGAGAGAGAGCTTAATGTTATAATACTTGCCGATTTTTCGGCTTCAACCGATTTTGGATTTACGAAAACAAAACATAATCTTATAATAGAAGTCGCCGCTTTGCTTTTGTTCTCGGCTTTGAAAAATAACGATAAAGTCGGACTTCTAATTTTTACCGATAGAGTTGAAAAATTTATTCCGTTAAACAAAGGTAGAAATCATGTTTTAAGAATAATAAGAGAGCTTATAGAATTCGAGCCTAAAAATATAAAAACCAATATAGCCGACACTTTGGAATATTTTAACAGAATTCAATCGAGAGGAAGCGTGACTTTTTTAATAACCGATATTTGCTCGGAGTTTCCGAAAAAAGAAATCGATATAACGAAAAAGAGACATGATTTTATAGTTTGCTTGGTAAACGATATGCTGGAATATCAACTGCCAAATCTCGGCGGAACTTTGATTATGTCCGATTTAGAAAACGATGATTTTGTATATTTCGATATGCGTAATAAAAGGGTAAAAGATAAATATTTAACCGAACAAAATAAAATTATGGAAGATAAATTAAATTTCCTTAAAAAAAATTCTATAGAAAAAATATTGCTTGACACTTCGAGCGATTATGTTAATGAAATAATGAAATTTTTTATAAATAGGATAAGATAATTACCTCTTTCTGATAAACTTCGCTATCGGTATAAAATCTACGGGATTCAAAGCCTCTCCGTTTCTTCTAACTTCAAAATGCAAATGGCTTCCAGTAGAATTTCCCGTGCTTCCCATTCTTCCTATCATAGTTCCTTGTCCGACATTAGCGCCAGCTCTTGTGGTTATTTTATTTAAATGTCCGTAATATGTAGTATAGCCTTTATCATGACGAACGATTACCAAATTTCCGTATCCTCCGCTATAGCCCGCGAATATTACTTTTCCTTTTCTTGAAGCGTAAACGGGAGTATTTAAATCGCCAGGAATATCGACTCCCATGTGTTTTGTTCTTACTTTTGTAATCGGATGAACTCTATAGCCGAATAAACTGCTAACTCTCGTCACTTTTGTGGGCAGGCTAAACATCTGTCCAAATCTGTCTATCCTCTCTTCCAAAGTATATTTTGCATCTGGTAAAAATATTTCGTCTCCAATGCTTATATTGTCCTTATTCGATATTTTATTGAAGGTCAAAACTTTATCCAATTGAATATCGTATTTTTCTGTAATTTCTTCCAGACTCTCGCCTTTTTTCACCGTATATAATAAACCGTTTCGATTCGGTATTTTAATTTTTTGTCCTGGTCGCAATTTATTCGCGTTGCTTATTTTATTAACGCTAACCAAAGTATCCAAATTGACGCCTATTTTTTTGGATATTATCGTTAGATTATCTCCGTTTTCTATCGTATATTCGTCATATTTCATTCCTATTATTCCATCGCTATTCAAACTATCGTCCGAAATTAAATAACCGTAAAAAATGTCAGAAGAATTTTCGATAGAGTTTGCATCGGATGTCACGGTTGGAATATTATTTAAACTCTCTTCAAAGTTATTGTTGGTTTCGGGAAGTATTTCTGGCAAAATATTTTCGTTTGAAATTTTATTTGAAGATGTATGAATTCCCAACA
>NZ_SJDU01000273.1 GCF_005518285.1 Brachyspira catarrhinii
TACCAATTCAAGTTCGCTTTACCAATTCAAGTTCGCTTACAGAACCTATTATTATTACTATTATAAATATTATTTTAAATATTAATTCCGCCTTTTTATTGTTATTTGTCAAATATCCCAAACTTACGGTTCCATAATGAGACCAGCCAACAAGTGTGGTAAATGCGAAAAGGAATAACGCTATAGTCAATACTATTGAACCGAAATCGCTTGGCATAGATATTCTGAACGCTTCGGAAATTAGAGGCGCTCCAGCAAGTCCCTGTTCTGTCAAGTTTAAATTCATAATAGCCACTATCCCCGTTATAGAACATACTAAAAAAGTGTCTACAAATACTTCGAATACTCCCCACATAGCTTGGTCCACAGGATTTTTACTATTTGACGAAGCATGCGCCATAGGGGCGGAACCCATACCAGCTTCATTTGAGAAAATACCTCTTGCAAAACCGTATCTCATACCCATTGCTATAGTATAACCCATAAAACCCGCTCCGACTTGTTTAAAAGAAAAAGCATTGGAAAATACGAGTTCAAAAACTCCCGGAATTTTATCAAGATTAATAATAATTATTATGATTCCGCATATTAAATATAATACGCACATTAAAGGAACTAATTTTTCGGCTACCGAACCTATCCTTTTAATACCTCCTACTATTATAATTGCAACCACAATCGTAACGGCTATACCCGTATATATTGTAGGAACATTAAAATTTTGTTTAACTACATTAGCCATAGCGTTAATTTGCGTTAAATTTCCTATTCCGAAACATGCCAAAGTTGCAAATACTGCGAATATAGTTCCAAGCCAAGGCAAGTTAGCGCCTTTAGATAAATAATACATAGGACCGCCAAAATGTTTACCGTTAGAATCTTTTTCTCTATATTTTATTGATAGTAAAACCTCGGAATATTTTGTTACCATTCCGAAAAAAGCCGCAAACCACATCCAAAATAATGCTCCTGGTCCGCCTGAGACTATAGCGGTAGTTACTCCGACTATATTTCCCGTTCCAACAGTGCTTGCTAAAGCGGTGCTTACGGCTTGAAACGGCGTAATATTTACATCGTCAGTATGTTTTTTGAACATTGCTCCAAAAGTTCCTTTCATCCATAGTCTTATATGGCTTACTTGGAAAAACTTTATTCTTATTGTTAAGAATATTCCCGTTCCAACCAATAATACAAGCATTACTGGTCCCCATATAAAATTATTGATAGCGCCATTGATTTGTTCTATTATTTGCATAATCGAACCTCCATAATATAATGTATTTATATAAAATTAATAATTTAATATTAATCTTTATATACTCTTCTAACTCTTTCTCCTATTCTTACCAAAACTTCATGCGGTATAGTTTCTATTCTTTTAGCCATAGTTTCGGCATTAAGTTTTTTATCGTTTCCAAATATCAAAACATCATCTTCCACATTTACATTACCTTTAAATATTTCAACTATAGTTAAATCCATACAGATTCTTCCTCTAACGGGATAATATTTATTATTGATTTTAACTTCCCAATTATTCGATAGTTTTCTTGAAATACCGTCCGCATAACCTATGGGGATTAAAGCTATTTTTGTATCTTTATCGGCTTTCCAAGTCATACCGTAGGAAACGGATTCTCCCTTTTTTAATTTTTTTATAAGAACGACTTTTGATTTTACTTCCATAAAAGGTTTTATATCCGCATTCGTATTTACAGGCGGATAGCCATACAATGTTATTCCCGCTCTAACCATATCGAAAAACGATTCTTCATACGACAATATAGCGGCGGAATTAGCGCTATGAATAGTATTAACTTCTATTTTGTTTGATTTTAGATTATTTATAACTTCATTGAAAGTTTTTATTTGTTCTCTTGTAAAATCCTTTCCTGCAGAATCTTTCATATCGGCTGCCGCAAAATGAGTGTTTATTCCTTCTAAAACCAAATTCTTACATGATAAAACTTTTTTTGCCAAATCCAATACTTCTTCTGGTTTAGCTCCCATTCTATTCAAGCCAGTATCTACTTTTATATATACATGAATTTTTAAAGAACCTCGATATCTTTCCATATATTTTTCGTAATAAGGCAAACATTCGTCATTGCTTATTATAGGAGTCAAATTATATTTGCAAACTTCTTCGGCTTCCGATTTGAAATGCTGAAATAATACTATAATCGGGACTTTAATTCCGCTTTTTCTTATTTTTACTCCTTCTTCTACGGTAGCTACTCCGATAGCGTCAACTTTGAATTTTTCCGATGCTTTCGCTATTTCTATTATTCCATGTCCGTAAGCGTTAGCTTTTAAAACATTAAGAAGTTTAGCTCCATGAGTAATAGAAGATATTACATTCATGTTATTTTTCAAAATAGATAAATCAATTTCAGCGATTGTATAAATTGACATAATCAAATCCTTAAAATACTAATTTAATTATATTAAAAAATTTCATTATTGTCAATAGTAATATTTAAATTATTATTAAAATTTCTAATTTATAAGTTTACAATTCGATATTTTTATAAAGAATTTAATAAAGAACTTAACTAAAATTTATAGAGCTAAAGCCTTCAGTAGCGAAAAAAGTTATCGACATTAATATATATTATTTTTTATCAATCTCTCTTATCAAATTTACCATCTCTATCGCTCCCATAGCGCTGTCGAATCCTTTATTACCAGATTTTGTTCCCGCTCGCTCGATAGCCTGCTCTATATTTTCCGTAGTGAGAACTCCAAACATTACGGGAATATCCGATTTCAAAGAAACTGACGCAATTCCTTTTGAAACTTCGGCGCAAACATAATCGTAATGCGAAGTCGAACCTCTTATTACCGCTCCCAAACAGATAACGGCGTCATATTTTTTAGAGCTTGCCATTTTTGAAGCTATCAAAGGAATTTCAAAAGCTCCTGGAACCCAAGCGACATGAATATTATCGTCTTTAATATTATGTCGATGCAAAGCGTCCAAAGCGCCCGACAATAATTTTGACACGATAAACTCGTTAAACCTCGCGCATACTATTCCGATTTTAATTTCTTTTTCGGAAGTTAATTTGCCTTCAAAAATTTTCATTTTATTTCTCCTGTTATTTTTTATATTTTTGATTTTTTTATTATATCATTTAATTTAATAAATCTCCCATTTTA
>NZ_SJDU01000274.1 GCF_005518285.1 Brachyspira catarrhinii
TCTTTGGAAATACTTAAATATATTAATGCCATCTCTTTCGGCATTGCAATAAAAAATAAAATAGGAGATATAAAAAATGAGAAAAATATTATTTTTACTGACTATTTTAGTGTTTTTAATTGTTTCTTGCAATAAAGGAAGCAGTAGAGACAGTATAGAAGAACACTTGGGAAGCATATATTATGATATAAATGCTGAAACCAAAGAAACTAATTATTTATATTTAAGTAAAAGTGGGACTCGTGTTTATGAAGATATGTTAAATATAACTGATTTTAATGTATTGGATTATAAATATGATTCAAATAATATATATGTTTTTGAAAATGCAGAATCAGCTCATTATGGAACTGAACCTACAGCATTTTTTTTGAATAAAGATAGATTAACAATTATCAAAAGTTTTTATGAAGTAAAACCAATAAAAACATATAAGTTATTAGATAAAAATTTAGATGAAAATAATAAATATTATTCAATTGCAAATGAGTATGATCAGAGCTTTGATATACCATATAATAAAAGTAATTTTATTAATGGTAAAGAGCCTTATGAAAAAAGAAAAGCTGAATATCAAGCAATACAAAAATCTGAAATTGAACGTTTAAAAAATTATAAATCATTAGAGAAGGATTTTGAAAATTTGCCTATCGTTGAAAGATATTATTCTAAATTTGCAGTACTATTTGAAAATGAAAATATTTTATCTATAGCTTGTAAAATAGAAGATGCCAGAACTATTTCGGCATTTTTAATAAATCCAGACATAAACTGTGTAGACTGTAATTCTCCTGATATAATGAATATATCTTCAATATCTTATGATAAAAATTATGCCTATATTAATTTTAAAAAATTATCTATTGCTAAAGCTGATTTAATTAGTATAGAAAACTGTCCTGTATGTTTAAAATCTGAAAGTTCAATTAATGAAGAATTATCTGAAAAGTTCGGAAAAAGCAAAGTGTCGTCTTATTTTATATATAACATATATACAAGACAATTTGAATGTTTATATTGTTACAGAGATTATTTACGTTTAATGGGGTTTCCATATTAAAAATGATTTTTGTAATTATTAGGAGTTTAATATGAAAAAAATTTTAATAATACTTTTCTTGTTTTTTGCATGCAGTATTAATAGTTTGAATGCTTATTCTAGCACAGAAGAACTTGCAAAAGAAGTTTTGGAATATCTAAATAAAAATATAGGAGAAGAAATAATATCTTTTACTATAACTGCTTCAAGTAATGATCAATTTGAAACTATTGGAGATTTTATAGGGCAGTGGTCTGAATTATATGGATATGATTTGTATGATGTTACAGAAATTTCAAGCGTTCAAGCTGAAGTTACTTTAATATCAGTACTAGACAGCGATATTAAGACAATATTGCATAAAACTATAAAAACATCACAATCCTATTTAAAAAAACAAAGAGATATAATAAAACAAGAATTAAAAAAAGATCCTTACCTAGAAATGGAAGCTCAAGGTATAGAAATATTTATCAATTTTTATGTCGGTGATTATGAAGAGTATGAATTAGAAGAGGAATCGGAAGGACGTTATTGTGTATATATACCATCTTATGCAAGTAAAGCAACTGCATTAGTTTTAAGAATGAAAGCTTGGTTTGAACAAAAAGGTTTATTTACAGAAGTTAATAGTGAAAAAAACGGACATATACTTCTGCATGCAGGAAATCTTGATATTATGATGATGTACGGTTATTAAAATTATTTTTAATTTAAGGAGAATACAATGAAAAAAATTTTCACAATTTTATTATTTTTATGCATTTATAGTTTTTGTTATTCAAATAGCAGAGAACCATTAAAAAATTGCATAATGAAATTCGGTAAAAATTCTATGACATTTGAAAAGTATGGTTCATTAAAAGAAATTGATTTTTATATTTCAATGATGAAAGAACAATTTTCTACCCCTATAGAATCTAAACAGTATGGATATTTTCCTGTTTATGAAGATGATAACAATGATGCTAGTGAAAAGTATTATTTAATTTATATTACAAAAGATGAAAATGGGAATACTTATATATTACCTAATAGAATAGATTATATGAAATATAAAAATTGGTCTGATATTTATTGTTATTTTATAAGGATTAGTGAAATCACTGAAAAAAGTGCTAAAGTTGATGTTAAATGTATGGTATTAGATTGGGAATTTGGTTGGGAAGATGATTTAGATTATTTTAAATTATGCTGTAAATATAATAATGAATTTATAAAATCTATATTCAGCAATGATTTGAGTAAACTCGGTATTAGATTTTCAACATTTTATAGCCCTGGTTTAGAAACATATAATGCAAAAATTAAATATATAGATTAAATGATATATTGGATAAAAAATATATTATTATCAATTTTATTAAAGTATAAATTATAAATTAAGGAGTTTTTTTATGTCTCAATTTAATAAAAATATTAATAAAGGAACATTACTAGAATCTATTGGCTTTACAGTGTTGATAATATTTGCCCTGTTTGTAATTAGTATCATTATTACATTTATGTTATCAAATACTGGTTTTATAGGTGATATATTAAATTATAAGAATTTTGATACTTTATTGGGATTGATACCTATTTTTATAATATTTATTTTTGTTTTTTTCTTTACAATACTTTTATATTTAGTTTCATTATCAATAAAAATAAATGCTATAATTGAAAATATGAATAATAATAATTTATCATACACTCAAAGTACCGACAGTCAAAATATATTATCAGATGAACAGTTAGCTGCTTTTAATATGGACTTAATGAATTATGTCAATACAGAAAATTTGCATGAAATTTTAGAATGCATATACGAAAAAAATACCAATATTAATTTCCAAGATGAAAATGGAAAAACTCCTTTAATAATAGCTGTTATAAAAGGAAATAAAGATATTGTAAGGGCATTAATTAATGCAGGTGCTGATTTAAATATTAAAGATAATGATAATAAAACAGCTTTAGATTATGCTGAAAATAATAATTTTGAAGAAATAAAAAAAATAATATTAGATGGAAAAAGATAAACAATTTTGAAATCTATTTATACTAACATTAAATAAAAAACTAGTTAATAACGCTAACTGAATTATTAACTAGTTTATTTTTTTTAA
>NZ_SJDU01000275.1 GCF_005518285.1 Brachyspira catarrhinii
TTGGTTACAAGCGAAAAATCGAATATAAAAATAGATTTTATAGATTCCGACACGAACGGTGAAGCTTTTGAAAATTGCTATATACCTATGGGCGGTTCGGCAAAACCTTATACTAAAGAAGGAATAATTAATAAAGAACATTTCATTTATATAAAAGATAATAAAATATTTGCAGAAGAATCTAAAAACGCGGCTTTATATGTAAAAGAAACTTTATCAAAAAATAATATAGAGCCAGATTTTTATGTCACTTCTTATTTCAATAAAGAATCCTACGATAATTTTGTAAATAATTTGTCGGCAGGCAAAGATAAAGTATATTCAAAAATGCAAAACGCTCATTCTTCTTTAAGCGCTTCGGTTGGAGTGGCGTTTTCTATGGCGTTGGAAGACGGAAGTATAAAAAGCGGTAGCAAAGTCGCTCTATGTGGTTATGGCAGCGGTTATACTAAAGCGATTGCGGTGGTTTTCGTAAATTAATCAATTTAGGATTATACATTTTTTAGAATTTTTTTTAAAATAAAGTGTTGACAAATTTTTAAAACATTGTATTATTTAACCTATAAATAGCGCTTCCCGTGGGGACACCTTTGGTGAAAGCGGGTTGTAAGCCAAAATAGCCGAAAGAAAAAATTTCGGAATAAATCGGTTTAACGGGAATAAATTCTCATGAAGAACAGAACAGAACAGAACAGAACAGAACAGAACAGAACAGAACCATTATTGTCTTCTAACCAATAATTTAAATTTTTATATATTACAGTTTTTTAAGGCATTTAATTTTTTAAATGTCTTATTCGTTTTTGCAAAAACTTTGTCATTACGAGGATTTGAAAAATCCGCGACAAGGTCGGGCAGTCGCCAAGTAATCTATTCTAATTTGGATTGCTTCACTAACGTTCGCAATGACTATAAAAATAATTTTGCAATTTTTAATAACAATGTGGCAGTTGCCCATTGTGTTAACAATTCAGAAAAAAAGCGCACGAGGGATTGCCCTAAAGGGCGCAGAGCGAACCCCTTGCTGTCTAACTTTTTAACTTCAATCAAATTTACTTTCAATAACTTATCGGAGAAAATTAAAAATTTTCATTTAGTTATAAATAAATTTTATAAAAAATATATCGCTTCTGATAAAAATATAATCTCAATAACAATTTACTATATTCTTTCAATTATTATCTACAATTATTTATCTAACTCTGAAATAATAAGTCTTAATTTAATTATATCATTAATCTTAATGTATCTCACGGCATTTATGATTTTTGGAATAAGAAATATTACGGCTTTTTATTTAATAAAATTTAATTTAATGACGGAGAAAATCATTATGAAACGACAAATTTTTAAAACGGCTTTAGTATTAATAGCTTTAGCCACAATTTCAACGGGTTGTTCCAAAATCAAAACTTTTAGTTTGGTTGGAACTTATAATAACGATAGCCTTATTATGACAGTTGGGGCTAGCGGAGATGTTAATTTTCGACAAATTGACAATAGCGTTACTTTGGAAGGAGCCGCTGCCACGATTGCGGATTTAAGTTATGGTAGCAGTGGTGGAAGTCCTATACTTACTCCTTGGGATTTGGGAGATGAAAAAACTTCTTATACTTTCGATTATACCGAAAAGATTTCAACATCATCTTATGACCAAAATTTAGGGCAAATGGTATATACATATAGTCATGATTTGAATTGGAAATTTGAATTTACTAAAAATAAGGAAACCGTTAATTGCAAAGTTACTTTAACTCTTCCAGAAGATAAAGGCGTAAGCGGAAGTATAGACTTGAGTAAATAAAAATTAAAAATTATTTTTCATGAAAATAGCTTCCTCTTAAATGAGGGAGCTTTTATTATTTCAAATATCGTTACTAACTTTAAAAATATTTTGACAAATAAAATTAATTCTGTTATAATATATACGAATAATTAATGAAGGATTATATTATGAAATTAGGTAAATTTCGTTTTGGCGGCGTGCATCCTCATGATAGCAAAGACACGGCTAATATAGCTTCGTCAAGTATGGAAAATCCTCCAAAAAGCGTCTTAATATCTATGGCGCAGCATATTGGCGCTCCCGCTAAAATCTTAAAGAATAAAGGCGATAAAGTAGAAAGAGGCGAAATTATCGGAGAGTCAAACGGATATGTTTCGGGAAATGTTTCTTCTTCGGTAACGGGTTCGGTTGCCTCTATAGAAATAGCTCCGCAACCTTTGGGACGCGGCGCTAACGCTTTGCTTATTAATGTCGAGCCTAACGCTTACAATTTGCCATATTCGGAAAAATCAAATTTTATGTCGTTATCTACCGAAGAAATGTCAGAAAAAATAAAAAAAGCGGGCATAGTCGGTATGGGAGGCGCGACTTTCCCAGCAAATGTTAAAGTTGACGGAGCGGCTAAAGGAGAATGCGACACTTTAATAATAAACGGTGTGGAATGCGAGCCTTATATTACGAGCGATTATAGACTTATGCTTGAAAATACGGAAGATTTATTTAAAGGAATAGAAATTTTAAGAAAAATAATTCCTTCCGTTAAAAAAACTATTATTGGAATAGAAGCTAATAAACCGATAGCGATAGAAGAAATGTCTAAAACGGCAAAAAATTATAATGTTGAAGTTATGCCTTTAAGATTAAGATATCCTCAAGGCGCTGAAAAAATGCTTATTGACGCGGCGACTGGAAGAGTAGTTCCCGTAGGAAAATTGCCGATGGATGTGAATGTTTTAGTCGTTAATGTAGCAACTTTATACGCGATTTACGAAGCGGTTGCAAAAGATAAACCTCTTATGGAAAGAATGGTTACAATTTCGGGAGACGCTATTAAAGAACATAAAAATCTATGGATTCCGCTTGGAACTCCGATTTCTACGATTGTAGATAATTGCGGAGGATTGACTGCGGAAAATGTTTTAATATTGGCTGGCGGTCCTATGATGGGAGCGAGCGTTCCTAGTTTGGAGCAATGCGTAAATAAAGGAACAAATTCTTTATTATTTTTTAATAAGGATAAAATGCCGAAAGAAGTAGAATATCCTTGTATAAAATGCGGAAGATGTTCTGATGTTTGCCCTCTCAAACTCTCGCCTACCGAAATCGCTCACACGGCGAAAGCGAAAATAAGCGAAAGAT
>NZ_SJDU01000276.1 GCF_005518285.1 Brachyspira catarrhinii
CCCGCTTTAGCATATCCTCTATTATTGTATATATTATAATCATTTGGGTTTAATTCTACAGCCTTATCATAATCTTCAATGGCTTCTTTATATAATTTGAGACCCGCTTTAGCATATCCTCTATTATTATAAAAATCGTAGTTACTTGAATTTAATTTTATTGCTGTATTTATATCATTTATTGCTTCGATATACTGATTTAATATATTTCTTATGCGCCCTTTGTAAAAATAGGCGTCAGCATAATTGGGATATAATTCTACTATAGTATTTAAAATAATAAATGCCTTATCATACTCTTTATCATCAATTAATCTATCAATATTGTATGAATTGTTTTTTAATAGATTATTTTTATCATAAGAAAGTGCATTATTTTTTAAACTATTAATTATGATATCAATTTTGCAATTATTATATGCTAGTTCTTTTTTGATATTTTCTATGCTATCAAATAAATCTCCTCTATTTTCTAATATGCATTCTTTTATGCTATGAATTTCATCTGCATCTTCACGCATTATATCAAGGTACTCTAATTTATCATAAAAAGAGTCTATTTTTTCTACTAATATTTGTATTTTTTTAAAAATATCATTTAAATCTTTATTATTCATTATCTAATACATTTATGAAATCATTTAATAATTGTTCTTTTTCTTCATATTCTTTTCTTTTTGGTTCTATTTCAGCTTCTTTTAATTTTCTGTTTTCCTCTATTTCATTTTTGATATTATCTATACTTTTTTCTATATTACTTATATTATCATTAATAGATTTGCTAATAGCCCCTAAAGAGTCATTTGTTATTTTATCTATATTTTTGTAGTATTCTTCTTTTGCATCATTAATTAATTCTTCAATATATGAAGATATTTTTCTTCCTCTTTCAGATGAATTCGAAATAGAAAGAAAAGATGAAAATTTTCTATCTGATAATGCTATATGTCTGGTGATATCATCAGAAAAAGTGTTTTTAAACCTTCTTATAATATTTTCAAAATCATATTCTACAGATCTAACATTGAAATCTATTTTGTTTTTATCAATAATATTTTTTATTTCCTCTATCATTGTATCAAATGTTTTTCTACTGCATTCTATAGTTGCTTTTTCTATATTATTTAATTTATCATAATATTTATTTCTAGTATCTGCAACTATTCTATCCATTTCAACAGTTTCATCAACAGTTGCTGTAAACTGATCATATCTTTTTTGTTTTTCAAATGTCTGAGCTGTTTCATCATAATCAACTTTGCTTGGTTTGTTTCCTGCGATAACGTTTGCAAATGATTTGACTGCTGATTTAATAGCTCTGCCTACAGTAGCAAAAGCATTTTTTATTGCTCCCCAAAATCCCATAATTAATCTCCTTCTTAATTATCTTAAATTTTGTTTTAATTCATTATTTGCTTCAAGCCATTTTTGTTTTAATTCATTAAATGCATTATTAACTTCTATCTTGCTTTCTTTTAAACTTTCCATCTCTTCATTTTTTGATAGAATATAGGCTTCTTTTTCATTCTCACTCATATCTAAAGTGCTTTTTATATCAGCAGTTTCTTTTTTTAGCTCATCTATTTTTATTTTTGTATCTTTTATGAGGTTAGAAAATTTTTTATTTAAATCTTTTAAAACTATGTCGCTTGAATGAACTAATATACTGTTTTTTAATAATCTATTTATATTATTAATATTAGTACTTTCTTTTATTTGTGATATATTTTTTTTAATAGCATTTAATTTCATTATTTTATATGCTTCTTCAGGATTTAAACTCTTATCTAGATTAGTATCATCTAGTTTTAAATTAATATCAAAACTTTTTGCGAATTTATCTATAACAAATATAGCATCTTCATCTACATCTTTTCCATTTTCTATATCTGACAAATGTTTATCCACATAAGAAGAAACACCTAATATATTACTGTTCATTATATTTTCATTTTTATACTTATCAATTAAATAATTAAACCATTCTTTTTTTTGCTTTAACCAATCAGATTTAGGGCTGTTCAATATATCCAATTTCGTACCCAATACTATAACTTTATAAATATCTTTTCCTACATTTTCAAAAACTTTTAGTATTGTTAATAATTCATCATTTGTTAAATTAGATGACTGAACACATACTATAACAGCATTAGCTCTTTTTATATAGTTATTTGTTATATCCGAACGATAGCTTACAACATCATTTAAACCAGGAGTATCCACAAACATAACCTCTTTGGGTATATTTTCATTATTAAGTCCTACAATAATTTCTTTTACAAAATAATGTTTGGCGCTTCTTTTTGATGTATATTCTCTTACTTTTTCTACTAAAGAGGACATATCAGTACAATTAATGATTAAATCAGATTTATTTAGATAATCATTTTTTATTGAGTCAGCATTTACAGATTCATATTCTCTTTTAAATACATTGCTTCTAAACTGCTTATCAGAATCTTCAACACTATCCCAAAGCTCTTTCCATTCTTCACTTGTATAAAATCTTATAATAAGATGATTTTTATCTGAATATTTAAATTTTGTTAGGGATGCTGTTTCTGGAGTAACTTCTGTTGAAGCTATATTTTCTTTTAAAAAAGCATTTATAAAAGTTGATTTTCCTGCTTTTATGCTTCCTACTATAGCAACTTGTAAATCAGGTTCTTTTATAAAATCTTTATGATCCTTTATCTGTTTTTCTATGTTAGAAAAATCTGAATTATTAAATACATTTTTTATATTTTTTAAATAATCTTCTAATATATTTAACTTTCTAATTTGCCTTTTAATTTCTATACTAATATTATCTAAAGAGGACATATTAAATCTCCAATAAAATATTATTAGTTATAACAATACATTATATTTTATAATAAGTCAATATAATTATTACTATAATATATTGATTTAAAACTTGTTATGATGTATAATAATAAATTCGTGGGGGAATGGTTTTTTTAGGGGTTCGATTCCCTTAACCCCCTCCTAATAAATTAATATAATAATATTTTTATAATTATTTTAATTTAATTTTTTACTCAAGATAAATTTTTAATTATAAGTAAAATCATTCTTACTAGTTTAAATTATAATAGACTTTTTTCAAAACTACTTGACAAGATTAAGTATAAA
>NZ_SJDU01000277.1 GCF_005518285.1 Brachyspira catarrhinii
AAAACTTACTGGAATATCGACTCAAATATTAAAAGAGGCTTTGGAACAGGCTAAAAAAGCGAGATTCTTTATTTTGGATAAAATTGACGCCACAATATCGAATCCTGCCGAAATATCCGAGTTTGCCCCTAAATTCAAAATGATTGGAGTCAATCCAGATAAAATTAGAATTTTAATCGGTCCTGGCGGAAAAAATATTAAAGCTATAATCGATGAAACGGGAAGCGATGTCGAAATACAAGACAGCGGAATCGTGAATATATTTGCGCCAGACGGTCCTACATTGGAAAAAACCATAAATTTGATTAATTCTTATGTGAAAGACCCCGAAGTTGGAGAAATATACGAGGGAACGGTTAAAGATATTAAAGAATTCGGTGCTTTTGTGGAAATATTGCCCGGGGTAGAAGGACTTTGTCATATATCCGAATTGGCTTACAAACGAGTCATGAATGTGGAAGAGATTCTTAAAATTGGCGATAACGTTAAAGTTAAGATTATAGACAGCAGAGGCGGAAAATATTCTTTAAGCAGAAAGGCTTTGCTTGAAAAACCAGACGATTATACGGAAGAAGAAAATAATAATAGAAGAGATAATAGAGATAAAAAGAGACGAGATAATAATAGAAAAAGATATTAATATTAATTATAAATTTTTTGTTTTATGAAAATAGCGCTATCTCAATTTGAAATAATTCCTTCGATGCCTGCGGATAACGCGGCAAGAATGATAAAATTTATAGAAGAGGCAAGAGAAAGTAAAGCGGATATGATAATCTTCCCCGAGCTTTCAATATCTGGTTATTTAATCGGCGATATGTGGGAAAGCGAATCTTTTATAAGAGAATGCGAAGAGTTGGGAGAGGAGATAATAAAAGCCTCGAAAGATATTTTTGTAATATTTGGAAATGTTGCGATTGATAAGAATAAAAAAAATTTTGACGGAAGAGTAAGAAAATATAACGCATTGTTTTTGGCTAAAGACGGAAAACTTATAAAAAATTCGCAGTCAAAAATTCCATATCCTTTTATAATAAAAACCTTGCTTCCAAATTATAAAGAATTCGAGGACCCGAGGCATTTTTTTAGTTTGAAAGATTTGATTTTTGAAAACGCCATAAAATATAATAAAGATAATTTTGATATAAAAGAATATTTTAAGCCCGTTGAAATAGAAATTAACGGAGAGAAAATTAATCTGGGTTTGACTATTTGCGAAGACGCTTGGAGTTCGAATTATAATTTATCTCCCATGGATATTCTAAATGAAAATACGGATTTATTTGTCAATATTTCGAGTTCGCCCTACACTTTAATAAAAGACAATAAGCGCCATAAAATGTATTCGGAGATTGCGAAAAAATATAATAAGCCTTTAATATATGTCAATAATGTCGGCATTCAAAATAACGGGAAAACGGTTTATACTTTTGACGGCGGAAGTTCGGTATACGATAATAACGGAAATATAATTTTAAACTCAAATCGATACGAAGAGAATTTATATTATATCGAAATGGATTTAACAAAAAAAGAATATCCAAAAGCGATAATTATAAAAGAAGAAAACGAATATAAATTAATTTACGATACGATTATTTACGGAATAAGAAAATTTATGAAGTCGATTGGAATAAATAAAGTCGTAATTGGAGTTTCGGGCGGAATAGATTCGGCTTTGTCTTCGGCAATGTATGTGAATGCTATCGGAAAAGATAATGTTTTGCTTGTGAATATGCCGAGCAAATTCAATTCAAACACTACAAAAAATTTGGCGAAAACTTTGGCGGAAAATTTAGGTTGCGCTTATATGGTAGTCCCAATTCAAGAGTCGGTAGATTTTACGATAAAACAAATTGAAAACTGCCCAATGATAATAAAAGACGGCAAAGAAAGTTTTTTAAAAGTTTCTTCATTCGCTTCTGAAAATATACAGGCAAGGGACAGGTCGTCAAGAATATTATCGGGTTTGGCGGCTTCTTTCAGCGGAGCGTTTACCTGCAACGCGAACAAAACGGAGACTATGGTTGGATATTCCACTTTATACGGAGACGGAGCGGGATTTTTTGCGGCATTAGCGGATTTGTGGAAATACCAAATATACGGACTTGCAAAATATATAAATCAAAATATTTTCAAAAAAGAAATCATTCCCGAAGGCAGTATAAATATTGTTCCATCGGCGGAATTATCGAACGCTCAAGCGGTTGACGAAGGAAAAGGCGACCCTATAAAATACGATTATCATGATTATTTATTTAAAGCGTTAATGGAATCTTGGAATAGAATTATCCCCGAAGATATTTTACAGATGTATATTGACGGAGTATTGGAAGAAAAAATAGGATGCGAAAAAGGAATTATAAAAAAATATTTCAAAAGCGATTTGGAATTTGTGGAAGATTTGGAAAAATGGTGGCGACAATATATGGGAATGGCAATCTCAAAAAGAATACAAGCTCCTCCGATACTTGCGATTAGCAGAAGGGCTTTCGGTTTCGGAAATAGAGAATCTCAAAATAGAGTTTATTATACTTCAAAATATTTGCGTTTGAAAAATAAAATTATTTCTTAATGATAAAATTATTTATTATTTTTATTTAAAATTATCGTCTAAAAATTCAAATCTCGTATTGGAAGTAATATAGAAATTATCAAACGGCAAAGTTTTGGAACAAAAAATATAATGAACATAAACTTAAATAAAATTATAGCAAATATAATAAAGGACAAGGTTTTATTCCTATTCTTTTTTGTTGTTTAAATTACTTATATCAGATTAATTATATTATTAAAAATATATTTACCAAACTTTAACTCCCCCCATCGTAAGATTTTGCCAATCCATTTTTAAGGCGTCTGCCCACTGTAAGTGTCATATACTCGGCAACATCCACATCGCCAACTTTAACGCTTGCCAATAATCTAAAATATTTATCCCGTCCAAGATTATATAAAATAATTTTTTGTCCCGAATTCAATAATTTTTGGCAACATGCCCGCAGAAGCGCCAATTCCTCTTTTGCTTGAATTGATATTTTTCTTATTTCTTCTCTTTTGTCGTTTAGCTCGGGAGTGTCTATTCCTCTTATCCGAACGGCTATCTCTTTACCAAATACATCGGGAACATTTTCTA
>NZ_SJDU01000278.1 GCF_005518285.1 Brachyspira catarrhinii
GACCATTTTTTGAATAAGATGCCGAGCGCCGAAGAATTTCAATTATTGCAATACGAAGAGAACGCTAAATTTTTTGAAACTCATTACAAAATAATAGAAAATAAAATAGATAAAAATTTCGCGACTATAATATTTAATAAAGAAGGAAAAGTAAATGAAAAAAATATTAACCTTACAAAAAAATATATAATCGATTCTAACGGCGGTTTTTCATTGGAAGCGATTATAGAAAATAAATCTGAAGAAGAAATTGAATTTGTCTACGCTCTTGAAAACAATCTTACTTTGCTTGCGGGCGGCGAAAAAGACAGATATTATATCGGAGACGGAATAAAAATATCGGAAAATTTATCGGACGCTGGAGAATTTGCAGGGAAAATTTTTGGAATGATAGACGAGGCTTATATAAAAATAAAAATATTAATCGAATGCGAAGAAGAAACGAATTATTTATATATGCCGAATTATACGATTTCGGATGCGGTGGATAAACTTGAAATGAATTATCAAAATTCAACTATAGTTTGTTTGAAAAAAATGAGTTTGAAACCTAAAGAAAAAAAATCTTATAAATTAAAAATAAATATTCAAAATATTTAATAATTTTTTGGAAGGCAATAATGAAAATTTTTTGCATAGTTTCGGATACTAAATACTCGGGAAAAACTTATTTGGCATCTCATATAATTTCGTCTCTAAAAATTTTGGGTAAAAAAGTCTGCTATTATAAACCTTTCGTTTTGGAAGTTAAAGATGGAAAATTATTTGACTGCGATTATATAAAGAATACGACAAATTTAAACGCTTCCGATATATTCGTTTCTTACGCTACGAACGGAAATATTTCTCCTCTTCACAGCATTGAAAAAAACGGGAATATCGAAGAAAAAGAAATTAACGATTTGATAGAAGAAAATAACGAAAATTACGATTATATGGTTTTCGAGTCTTTAAGTTTATATTCTCCGATAAAAGAAAATTATAATTTTATAGATTTAATCTCGTACATAAAAATCGAAAAACAAATTATACCGATAGCGGAATATAATTCGAATATCATTCATGCTTGCTTGGAACAAATCGGACTTCTTCATCAAATAGGTTTCAAAATTCCTTTTATTGTGGTAAATGTGAATAGAGATATTGTCGTTTCTGTGGAAGTTATAGAATATATAAGAAAACAAATAAGCCCGATAAAAATTTACTTGACGGAATTTGAACCTGAAATAAAAAAAATAGAAGAGATAAAATATCCTAATATAATAAAAGAAATTCTGCCTTTAAATCGTTAAATTATAATCGCGCCCTTTGTGGGAATATTTAAAACTTTTATAATCGATTCGACATTTTTTTTCTTAAAACTTGAATGCATCGCTTTTGAAACTTTTTCTATTATATTTTTATCGTCTTTTACCAAAGCGAGAATCGAAGAACCCGCGCCGCTGATAGTCGTGGAATACGCGCCAGCTTTTTTCGTTTCTTTAAATAATTCTTTTAGGTTTGGAATAAATTTCGCTCTATAATCTTGATGAATTTTATCTTCGGTAGCGACTTCGAGCAAATCCAATCTGTTTGAAAATAAAGCCGAAGTGAGAAGTGCCGCTCTTGAAATATTGAATATCGCGTCCGCTCTTTTTATTTCTTTGGGCAAAATATTTCGAGCCGTTTCCGTGCTTAAATAAAAATTTGGAATTGAAACTACCGCCTTCAAATTTTTCGGAGGTTTTATTTTTATATATTTAAAATCTTCGTTTTTTCTAACGACTCCCGAAATTATTCCTCCGAGTATCGCGGGAGCCACATTATCGGGATGTCCTTCTATTTGAACCGCCATATTCAAAATATCTTTTTCTATTGAAAGTTTGTCTCCAAGCATATAATTTGCGCAAAGCAATCCTCCGATAATAGCCGCCGAACTGCTTCCGAGTCCGCGCGATAGAGGAATTCTATTTATGCATTTTACAACATATCCCTTTTTGGGGTTTGATTTTAATTTTTTGAAAACAAGTTTCATAGCCGAATAAATCATATTGTCGTTTTTGGAAATTTCGTTTTCGCCTTCTCCAAAAATTTCAAATTCTATTTTTTTTGAATTGTCGTTTTCGTAAATATGAATTTCGTTATACAAGCTCAAAGCGAGTCCAACGCTGTCGAATCCCGAACCTATATTTGCGCTCGTTGCGGGAATTTTGAAAGTTATGAGTTTTTTATTTTTAGCCATTAGTATTTTCCTTGATAATATTTTTATAGAATATACTTAAATATAACTTTTTTCAATGATTTATTACATAAAAATATTTTTATTTTAGTAATTTTATAAACAAAAATTTTGACATAAAGAATTTATTTTAGTATAATTATTATATGTTTGATAGATTATTAAAAAAAATTGATGAAGTCAAATCCTTAAAATTTGAAAAAGCTACTGACGAGTTGGAAGATTTTATATATAATTCTTCTAACTTTTTGAATATTTTAGAAGAAATCGGAACTATACCAGAAAATATAGAGCATGACTCTACGGAAGAAAAATTATTTTCAAAAGTATCGGACATTATTTTATCAAGAGCTTTTGTTGAAATAGGTTTAGATTCCGAAGTATTAAAACAAAGAGGCAATTCTGCGGATGTATTTGCAAAATCGCAATTTCATGGATATTCGCTTGTTGCGGACGCTAAATCGTTTAGGATGAGTAGAACGGCAAAAAATCAAAAAGATTTTAAAATAAATTCTCTCTCAAAGTGGAAAGGAAATTGCGAATATTCGATTTTATGCAGTCCCTACTTTCAGTATCCTAAAAGAGCAAGCCAAATCTATTCTCAATCTATGGAATTTAATGTTTGTTTATTTAGTTGGGAACATTTTATTTTTTTAATAAATAATAACATTAAAGAAAATAATCAAATTAATTTTGAATCTATATGGAATTTCGGTAAATATAATTCAAATAAAGTTTTAATCGCAAATAGAAAAGAATGTTTTTTAAATAGTTTTAATAAGTATGTTACTGATAATATAAATAGAGATGAAAAAGAATTCTTAAATATATTAAGAATTCAAAAAACTAAAATAGAAAAAAGATGTAACAACGAAATTTTATATTTAAAAAATGAAATTTCAAAATTCTCAGGAA
>NZ_SJDU01000279.1 GCF_005518285.1 Brachyspira catarrhinii
AGAAACTGCTAAAAAATCTCTCGCAGAAACTGCTAAAAAATCTCTCGCAGCTTATAGAGAGCAGATAGACAACGCTAAAAACGAGGCAAATTCTATCATAGAAAACGCTCGAGTGGAGGCGGCAAGAGTCAGAGAAAATATTATAAGCGCGGCGAGAGAAGAAGCGGAAGCGAATAAGAATAAAATCATGCTTGAAATAGACAGGGCGAAAGAAGAAGTTACAAATAATATGAGAAAGCAGACTGTTGATATTGCGGTTGTTATGGCGGAAACCATACTTAAAAGAAATATAACGAAAGAAGATAATCAGGCTTTGATTGACGAGTTTATTAATAATGTGGAAAAAGAAAATAAACTTTAAAACGGAAAAACTTTAAAAAACTTAAAGGTTGAGCGGAAATGAAAGATATTGATAAAATAAAACTTTTGAAACCTACGGCTAAATCGATATTTGAAATAGCCAGAGAATTAAATATGGTCGATAAAATCTATAACGAGCTTGTCGAATGTTCAAAATTGTTTCAAGATGAAGATATAAAAAAATATTTTGTCGACAAAAGCGTTCCTAAAAAAAAGAAAAGAGAAATAATAGAAAATAAACTTAAACCTATTTTTTCTAAAGCGACTTTTGTTTTTATATCAATATTAATGGAACATGAGGTTATGGAAATTCTGCCCGATATATTGAGTTTTTATAAAGAAATATCGGACGAATATTATAATGTAGTTCGAGTAAGAATAATCACCGCGGACGAAATAGACAAAGAAACCGTAGACAATATAATCAAAACCGTAAAATGTTTTTCAAAGGGAGATATAGTTTACACAACCGAAACGGATAAAGATATTATCGGCGGAATAATCGTTCATGTCGATTCCGTTGTTTACGATTATAGCGTAAAAAATCAAGTGAATCGTCTGCAAGATAAATTTATAAACAGCGGCGGAAATAAAATTTTTAAAATATTTTAGGATTTTAAGAAAATATGGATTCTATGACTGATAATATTTTAAGTAATTTGAAAAAAGAAATACTTAAAGAAATTACTAAAGAAAAAGCGAGCAGATTTACCCGCATAGTGAAAAACGAAGCGAGCGCAAGAAATTATGCAAAAGCGATGTTCGATGCGGCGCAGGAGCTTGGAAAAATAGAAACCATAAAAAACGACTTTAATACGGTTTATTCTTCCATGCTTATCGATAAAGATGTTCTTTCGTTTTTTACTTCCGCTTTCGTTGACGGAAACATAAAAATCGGAATATTGAAAAAAGTTTACGGAGAGAGCATTGCCGAAGAAACTTTTAATCTTCTGTCTATATTGATAGAAAGAGATTTGATTAATATATTGGTGGCAATAATAGTGGAATACGAAAATTTATGCAACGAATATTATAATATTTTGTCGACTAAAATCATAGCTTCTTCGGAAATAGAAAATATTGAAGCGTTGAAATCGTCAATAAGAAATATGGTAGATAAGGATGTTCATTTTACCGTTGAAATAGACGAGTCGATAATGGGCGGAATAATAGTGCAAATTGACGATGTTATTTACGATTACAGCGTCCGAAGATTATTGGAAAATGTAAAGGATTCGCTTTTTGCGGAAAATAATTAAAAAGTAAAGATTAAAAAGAGGAATATTTATGAATATAAAAGCTAACGAAATTGCGGCTATCTTAAAAGAAGAGATTAAAAATTATAAGGCGGATTTTTCTCCAAACGAAGTCGGAGTAGTAGTCGAAGTGGGAGACGGAATCGCGAGAGTTATGGGACTTCCTCATATAATGGCTAACGAAATGATTACTTTTGAATGCGGTTCGATTGGAATAGCTTTTAATTTGGAAGAAGAAACTATAGGAGCGATAGTTCTTGGAGATTATACGGCGATAAAAGAAGGAAGCAAGGTAAGTCGATTAAAAAGAATATTGGAAGTTCCAGTCGGCGAAACTCTTTTGGGAAGAGTAGTTAATCCTTTAGGGACTCCTATAGACGGACGAGGAGATATTAACTCGGATAAAAAAAGAGTAATAGAATTTCCAGCGCCAGGAATAGCGGATAGGCAATCGGTAAAAGAGCCTCTGCAAACGGGAATAAAGGCTATAGATTCGATGACGCCGATTGGAAGAGGACAAAGACAGCTTATAATCGGAGATAGAAGCACGGGAAAAACTTCTATCGCTTTGGATACGATTATAAATCAAAAAGGAAAAGATGTTATATGCGTATATGTGGCGATAGGACAAAAGGCTTCCACAGTCGCTGGAGTCGTTAATACTTTAAGACATTACGGAGCTTTGGATTATACGATAGTCGTGGCTGCAACGGCGTCCGATTCCGCTCCCTTGCAGTATATAGCTCCTTATTCTGGATGCGCAATGGCTGAATATTTTATGTATGAAGAAAAAAAAGACACTTTGGTAGTTTATGATGATTTATCTAAACAGGCTAACGCTTACAGACAAATTTCTCTTCTATTGAGACGTCCTCCTGGAAGAGAGGCTTTTCCAGGCGATGTATTTTATTTACATTCGCGCTTGCTTGAAAGGGCGGCAAAATTAAGCGATGATTTGGGCGGAGGTTCTTTAACCGCTCTCCCAATAATCGAAACTCAAGATAACGAAGTTTCCGCATATATACCTACAAATGTCATATCGATTACCGATGGGCAGATATATTTGCTTCCGAGTTTATTTATGAGCGGAGTTCGTCCCGCAATCGATGTCGGAATTTCCGTTTCGAGAGTCGGAGGAAACGCTCAAATAAAAGCTATGAAAAAAGTTTCTGGAACTTTAAGGCTCGATTTGGCTTCATATAGGTCTTTGGAAGCGTTCTCTCAACTTGGAATCGGACTCGACAAAGCGACTTTATCCCAACTCGACAGAGGCGCTAAAATGGTTGAATTATTAAAACAAAAACAGTATAGCCCGATTCCCGTAGAAGAGCAGATAGTTATATTATTTGCCGCCACGAAAGGATTTTTGGATAATATCGAAATTGAAAGAGTGCATGAATTCGAATGGCGACTTCTTCAATATATGAAAGCTGATAAACAATATATACTTGACGAGATAAAAGAAAAAAAAGATATAGAAAATTAAAGAAAAAAAAGATATAGAAAATTT
>NZ_SJDU01000028.1 GCF_005518285.1 Brachyspira catarrhinii
AAATCAAAAGAAAAGTAAATTTGAGGCTAATAAAATAAAATGGCAAAAAATAAAATAGAGAGACTTTCAGAACCACACATAACAATCGCTCGTTATGTAGTAAAATGCCTCTACTTGAAAATCTCTCTTTATTTTAAATATAGTCAATTATTTTTAAAAAGTCAAGGGGGATAATAAAAAAATATGTTAGAAGATATGCTTGATAGAGTTTATAACGAACAGATTCGAAAGACAGAGAAAACCATAAGTAAAAGACTTGATAAAATAAATGAGGTAAGCGGATTGAACTATAATAACAATGTGGCAAACTGGATTTTGATTGATTTTTTAACTCTCGATATTGAACATCCGCAAGCGTCTTTCGCATCATGCTGGCAGTCGCTATCGTTTAACGATTTGAGGAAAGAAAACCCGAAGGCTTTAATTTATCAACTTAAAAACGCGTTAAAATTATTATGCGAAAAAAATATTTTAAAAAAGGTTTTAGAGGATGCAGACTATTACTCTTTGAATGACGAATATATGCGAGAAAATAAGATTTGGGATATTGTAGAATGAAAAATAAAAGCGGTAAGATTAGTATAATAAATACTCGATACGGTAATTTTTACATGACGGATATTAAAACGGCAATAAAGATTTTCGACTATAGCGGGTATATTAAATATTTTGAAAGGAGAAATAAAAATGTTTTTCAAAGCGAAAAGAAAAAATGATTTTTTAACTATCAAAAAGAAAGGCATAACTGTAGCCGTAATATCAAAAGACAATTTGGTATGCTGTTTCATTAACGACTACAATAAACGAAAGAAGGTGAAAATAAGATTATTAACCCACGATTTTATCGACATTGGAGTAGATAGTTATGACGAGGGAGTGGAGATTATAAAAGATATAGAGAGGCAATGCGTATGACAAAGCAAGAAAAAATAAACTATTTAATTGAAAATTACAACATGGATATTATAAGAGTCGAGTCGATTATAAACTGTTATTATAACGATTAAGACGGTATTTTTCGGGCGATTTTTTAGGATTTAGGACGATTAAACGGCGATTTTACGGCTAATTTTGGCGGATTTTTCGGGTATTTTAGGGTATTTTCGAGCTATTTTTTAAGAGGCAGATTTTAAAATAACGGCGAATAGATTTTTGGCGATTTTTTTCCGCTATTTTCCGCTATTTTCCTATATTTTCCGTCTATTCGCTGGTATTTTGTAATCTATTAGTCGGGATTATTAACAAATAAAATGAATAGCATTTTCAATTAAACTATAAACATTATATAATAAATACATATCTACAATATTTAATTTATAAAATAGGTTTGTATTTATAGGAATGGAATAAGCGGGGCTAAATGAAATATGTCAACACTTTATTTTATTAAATTCTAAATCTACTCTTCCAATCTTATCGACTTTATTGCATCCAAGCAAATCTCTCTATTTTCTTCTCCGTTATAAGTAAACCAAATAAGCAAAGCGAGTCTATTTGTAACAGCGGCGACAGTTATTATATTGTCTTCGTTATCCAATTTTTTTTCGTAGGCTATATTTTTTATATTATCCGCTTCAATTTTTATATCCAATTGTTTTCCCTTGTCTTCGTCCGCTATGTCCATTTGTTTAATCACATAATCCATTATAATGTCGGTTTCTTCGTTTGAAAAAGTATAAACCTGCATCGCAATATAAATATTAATGTCTCTAAATTCCACGAGTGTTTTATCGCTTCTATTCATATTCATTCGCATTGGCAAAACTATTGTAAATCCGCCCGCAACCAAATAACGAGCTTTCTCCGTTCTAAATCCAATATTGATATTTTGCTTAATATTATTTTTATTTTCTTCAAAAAATTTTACCAAATTGGAATCGTCCAAATATTCGGCGACTTTTATTAAAATATCGTAAGGATATTTCAAATTTTTATCTTTTTTATAGGCTTCTTGAAAAGAATAAATTATTTCTTTATAAAGTTTTTTTTCTTTGTCGTCTATAATTTCTCTAAACGGAAAATAAAGCCATATAAGACTTATCAAACTCTTAAACCAAAATTGGGCGTTCATTTCCTCTTCGTTCCAAATAAAAAAATCTTCGGCAAATTTTTCTTTATCTTCTTCGGCGGCATTAACAAAATCGGCAAACCAAGTTTTTCCCCAATATCCCAAAGTAGAAAGAGCGAAATATTCTTTTTCTATAATCGGGTAATCGTAAGGCATCGCTATCATGAAATTTCCAAAACCTTTTTCATGATGTTCCAATAACATTTTTGAATAATCGGTTAAAGAATCTATAAAAAATTTTTTGAGTTTATTAAAATCTCTCTCTATAAAATAACCGCTCGGGTCTTTATATTCTTCGCTTTCTTCAAATTTTATATCGAGTCTTCGCGCTATTCTGTCCAAAACATTGATAACAAATTTATGATAACCCGCTCCAAAAGTTCCCGCGCTTACCGTCACAAATAAAGTTTCGTCTTTATATTCAAAATACATCGGGTCGGAAGTAGGGTGAAAAGAATATATTAAAGTGTTTTCGTTTTCTATTATCGAATATTCCGACATCATTACAAGCGGATTGATTCCAACTTCATTTAAAGACGAAACTATCGCTTTAAATAATCTATCTCGATTAGGAATAACTCTTTTATTATCAAATTTAGCGTAAAGTAAAAATTCTACATTCATATTATTTTATCATATATTCTTTGTAAAAATAAATATTATAATAATAACATTTTTAATTATTTTATCAAGTATTTTGATTAATACTATTTTTAATAAACCGTTATTTTAAGCAATTTAGCGAATATATAAGAAATATATATAAGAATAAAAAATTATTCATTCATATATTTCTTAACTATCTCATCGTCTTCCAAAGCGGTTAAAATTTCTACTCCGTCTTGAGTAACCGCTACGGTATGTTCGTAATGCGAAGACAAAGAACCGTCTTTAGTTATCACAGTCCAATCATCGTCTTCTATCAAAATGGAATGATGTCCCGCATTAACCATCGGCTCTATGGCTATAACCATATTCGTTTTTAATATCGGTCCCGTTCCTTTTTTGCCTATATTTGGAACGGCAGGCTCTTCATGTAAATTCGAACCTACGCCATGTCCTTGAAATTCCTTTACTAAAGAATAACCCGCATCTTCCGCAGTTTTTTGTATTGCATAAGAAACATCGCCCAAATGAACTCCGTCTTTTATAACTTTGATTCCATTGAAAAAAGATTCCATTGTTGTATCGACAAGCCTCGAAGCCTCGTCCGAAACTTTGCCGACTTTAAAAGTAAAAGCTCTGTCCGAGTGATAGCCTTTATAATAAACTCCTATATCCAAACCTATTATATCGCCTTCTTTTAAAATTCTTTTCTTGCTCGGTATCCCATGAATTACTTCGTTATTTATCGAAGCGCAAATAGAAGCTGGAAAAGGAGGATTTCCATAACCTTTAAACGAAGGTTTAGCGTTGTTTTTTCTTATATAATTGTAAACGAATTTATCCAATTCTTTTGTCGATATTCCCGCTTCTACGATTTTTCCGACTTCTTTAAATACATTTGCAAGTATATGTCCGCTCTCTCTCATTAAATTAATTTCGGACTGGGTTTTTATTTTGATAGCCATTCTATTCCTTAAGACAAATTAATTAAACTAATTATTTTTATTCGAACTTTCGGAAGATTGATTATTATTAACCGTAAAAGATTCTTCAACGACTTTTGTGATATTCTTTTTTTGTCCGCCCGTAATCGTCATCTCGCCTTGAATAATCGCTCCTTCGCCGACATCTATTTTAGGAGCTTCTATATTTCCCAAAACTCTTCCCGTTTCTATTACGATAACCTCTTTTTTAGCGTCTATATTTCCGATTAAAGTTCCCGCTATAGTTATGCTTTCGGTAAGAATCGTGCTTGTTTTTACTCTTCCGTTAGTTCCTATAATTAAATGTCCGTCTATTTTTAAATCGCCTTCAAATTTTCCGTCTATTTGAAAAGAGCCTTTTACTATAAAAGTTCCCTTAAACGAAGAACCGTCTCCGATTACGCTGTTTATAATGTCTTTTCTTGCCATAAAATCAACTCCGAAAATGTATTGATTTAATTTTATAAGGATAATATTAAAAAGTCAATATTTATTTTATTTTAATTATTTTAAATTAATTTAAATTTAAAACGGAATTTATTTCTTCTTCGGTTAAATATTCAAATTTTCCTTCTTCCAAATCGTTTAAATATATATTTGAAATTCTCAATCTTTTTAATAAAATCACTTCAAAACCAACCTTTTCGCACATTCTTCTTATTTGTCTGTTTCTGCCTTCTTTAAGAATTATATTGAAAGAATTTTTTGCAACTCTTTTAACTATCGCTGGTTTTAATTTTTTGCCGTCCAATGAAATTCCGAATTCCAATTTTTTTAAAGCTCCGTCCGAAATATTATCGTTTAATTTTACATAATATTCTTTTTCGCATTCGCTTCCCTCTCCGATTATTTTTCGGCTAAATACTCCATCGTTCGTAAAAAGTATAAGCCCTTTGCTGTCTTTGTCCAATCTTCCAACGGGATATAAATTTTTTAATTCTTCGTTTAATAATTTATAAATCGGTTTGCCTTCTTTTTTATTATTTGAAACGACATAGCCGACTGGTTTATTTAATTTTATATATATTTTTTCGCTTTTATAATTTTCCGTGTCGCAAATAACTTCGTCTTTTTCGTCAACTTGAATAGCTGGACTAAATATAATCTCTCCGTTGACTTTTACTTTGCCATCTTTAATTAATTTGTCCGCTTCTCTTCTGCTTGCAATATTTAAATAGGCTATATATTTATTTAATCTCATAATTTTTTAACTTTTTATTTTTGATTATATTATCATAATTTTATTAATTATTTAACTTTTATCTCTATCGTTTTGCTTTCCACTCTTTTATTTGAAACCGTTATTTTTATAGCGCCTTTCTTACCGCTTGTTTTTATCCAAAAAGAATAATATCCGCCTTCCAATACGGGATTATCGTTCCCTATAAGTTCGCCCGCTCCTTTAACTTCTATTTTAATCGCTTCGTTAATATAAGGAAGTCTATTTCCAATCGAATCGACAGCTTTAACCGTTATTCTTGTGGAATCCCAAGCAGAGCCTTCGTTTATAGAATTAATTTCTTTATCGTCCGCAGTTATTTTTAATTCTTTGAAAGTGGGATTTTTCAAATAATTTCTTTCAATTTCCGCTTTGCCGTTTATATAGCCGATTAATTTCAAATTTTCCCAATCCATAGAACTTACGCCAGGTATATTTTGTTCTATATTAATAATAATCGGAGGATGTTTTAATCCAGGATATTTATTTGTGGCGGGATATTCTTTTGCAATCATAATATCCTTAAAATAAACTTCTACATAATCGCAATTCGTGGAAATCATTAAAGGAGTAATTCCTCCAATCGCTCTCTCGCCTCTCGCGTATATCGTTATCGGTTCGAGAATAATTTTTTTATCCGTATCAATTTGAGAAGAATAAACTGACGCTGCAAATTTTGGATTTCTAAACATATCGCAAACGCCATGATAACATATTCTGTCGCCCGAGCCAAAATCGTAATGAGTATGATAATCGAAAGCGCACCAGCCAGTTCCTCCAGCAATATGATTGTCAATCGCTATTGCATTAACGACTTCGTAATGTCTTTTCGTATGTTCGACTAATCTCTCCTCTTGGTCTTGCATTTTAGTCGGAAACATATGCCCGTTATATTCGGTAATCATATAAGGAACATTTTCGTTTAATTTTGTCACAAACTTTTGAGCTTTAATCGGAGTAGCGTTTCCATCGTAATTAAAATCATTAACGGTAAAAACATCTTCGAGGAATTCGCTTCCGATTATATATCTCACTCCGCCCGTAGGTCTCGTTTTATCCAATTTATGAGCGACTTTATTCGTTTCTTTATAAAAACTATGATTATCCTGACTTTCGTTAATTCTCACTCCCCACATAATTATCGAAGTATGATGAAAATCTCTTTCAATCATATCTCTAACATTTTCAATCGAAACTTTTTGCCAATCTTTATTTCCTATATATTGCCAGCCCGGAATTTCTTCAAAAACGAGCAAACCTATTTCATCGCATCTGTCTAATAAATGTCTCGAAGGCGGATAATGAGAAGAGCGCGCTATATTTAATCCCAAATCAAATTTTAAAATATCGGCGTCTTTTTTCTGAACTCTTTCTGGCATAGCGTATCCAACATAAGGAAAACTTTGATGTCGGTTTAATCCTCTCAATTTTATTCTTTTGTCGTTTAAGAAAAATCCGTTTTCCGTTATTTTAATGTCTCTAAATCCGAGTTTTACCGAAACCAAATCTTTATTATTCAAACTTATATCGAGTTTATAAAGTCGAGGATTTTCTATATCCCACAATTCTATTCTGTCCGATTCTATATTCCAATCGATATTTATGTCGGTAAATAATTCGTCTTTTAATTGAATCTCTTTTTCTATTTTTCCAACAAGATATTCTCTATTATACAAATTAAAATATAGAGTTTCCTTTGTCGCTTCTTTTTTTGAATTTCTTATTCTGATTTTTCCAGTTATCGTTTGATTCGATAAAGCCGTTAGCATAGTTTTTTCTATCGAAATATTATCCGTTATTATTATTTGAACTTCTCTATATATTCCGCCGTAGCATAAATAATCTATCTCGTTTCCAAAAGGAGGAATATCGTCTCGCTCTCTGCTGTCCAATTTTATTGCTATGATATTGTCTCCGTCTTTTAATTCGTCCGTAATATCGTAGACGAAAGGCAAATATCCGCCCTTATGCTCGCCGAAACTTTTTCCGTTTACAAAAACTTCCGCCGCAGCCATAGCTCCTTCAAAATTTATAAGTATTCTTTTGTCTTTCAATTTTGATTTGTCGAATTTAAAAATATTTTGATAGCCAGAAATAAGCCAAGTGTCCGCTTCGTCAAAATAATGCATAGGAATTTCATGAACCGTGTGAGGCAAATTTACTTCTTCGCCTTTAAGAAATTCATTTTTTATGTTATCGTTCCATTCTTTAAAAAATTTCCAATTCGTATTGAAATTTATTATCTCTCTCATAGATTATCCTAAAAATTTTTTGATTAATTTTATAACCTAAATATAAAAAATCAATATCGTTTATTATTCATTCTTTAATGTATAATTAATAAAATAATTTTAATAATTTAAATATTTTACAAAGGAGTTTTTAATGACAAAAGTAGTTTTAATTCGTCATAGAGAAAGCGTTTAATATCGAAGCGAGAAAAAAGTATTGCAATTTTTTTAAGAGTTTTCATCGCGAATATATAAAGCGAGGATGCAAAACCGTTGATTGTTTGAATAGATTAAAGCCCGAAGATATTTTGGATTATTTAATTGAGGTTTATAATTTATAAAATAATATTTTTTATATTTTATCTATATTTTCTGGAGTTATTAAAATTTTGTCTTTATTATGAATAATAACATTTCATTATTTAAAAATTTTTATAATTTAATCAATATAATTCCCATCTGAAGCCGTATTTCTCCCCCATTCGAACTCTGTAAATATCTCTTAATTTTTTATTTGGTATCCACCAAGCTATTTTATTTATTTCTTTAATTTTGTTTTCAACATATTTTGGGTCGTAAGCCGTTCCGCCCAACTCTATCCATTTTTTATTATTTTCATTCCATTCTTCGCTATCGTTTGTATTCCAAAATTTACCACCGTAAAGAGCATGGATTATACAAGCGTCTTCCGTTCCTTTTTTAGAAAGTTTAAATCTATTGTAAGCATCAGAAAAATCATAAACATTTATATTGAATTCTTGAACCGCCAAATTTAGAATCGGCTGGTCTGCCACAATCCACTTTGCCGACATTTTATAAAGCCAATCTTTTATTTCGTTTCCGTTTGTTATCGAATCGTTAAGCAAAAATACGCCAGAATTAAAAAGTTTCTTATCCAAGTTATATTTTTTAGATTTAAATCTTTGAGCCATACTTTCAATATTTCCTCTTACGGTATTAACATCTTCAAAACATACGCCCATATTTTCTTTAATATTAAGCAAATCAATTATATCTTTTTGAACGAGTATGTCCGTATCAAAATACAAAACTTTATTATATTTTTCAATTAAAGAAAAACATTCGTATCTTGCAAAAGCCATGACGCTCCACATTAAAGCGCAATTGCTATTTTTGAAAGATTTCGAAAAAGGAGATTTATATATATTTATTATTGCATTTTTATAAATACTTTTAATTGCGTTTTCGTCTCTTTTATCCAACTTTTTATTTACATATAAAATAATATCGTATTCGTCTTCGGGAAGTGAAAAATGTTTCTTCAAACCGATTAAAACATTTCCTACGGCAAACATTTGGTTAATTGTCGTGCATAAAACTATCGCTAATTTTTTCTTAAACCGCATTTATTTACTCCGAAAAAATGCAATAGCAAATCGCCCTGAAAATAATGCAGGGAAATGTAAAAAGTATAAAATTAGCGCTTGGCTTGGCTTGGCTTCATGAAACTAAAATTTATATTTATCATAACGATTGAATTATAAGATATTTGAGAAAAAATGTCAAGCAGTTTTATTCGCTTTTCATGTAAAAAATCTTGCGTATATTCCGCATGGAAGAATTAATTTTGAATTTTCTATCGGAAGTCCTATCTCTCCGCTTTCAAAAAATCCTTCATGTTTTATATTCGTTTGTAAAATATTTTTTAAAGAAATATGAGAAAAACTCGCCGTATAACAATTAATTAAAAAAAGTATCGGTTCGTTTGAAAAAAGTTTTACGCATTCTTTAGTTAATTTTGTCAAACTCGTTTCTATTTGCCAAAGTTCGCCTTTAGGTCCTCTGCCGTAAACTGGAGGGTCCATTATAATAATATCGTATTTTCTTCCTCGTCTAACTTCTCTCAAAACGAATTGAATTACATCTTCTATAATAAATCTCACTTTTTTATTTTTAAGTTTATTTAATTCGATATTTCTTTTCGCATGTCCTACAATTTTTTTTGAAGCGTCCACATGAACCACTTCATCGCAGCCCGCATAAGCGCAGGAAATCGTAGCGCCGCCAGTGTATGCGAATAAATTCAAAGCCTTTATTTCTTTATTCAAATTTATTTTGGATTTTTTTTCTTTTATCTTATCGATTATAAATTGCCAATTAACCGCTTGCTCGGGAAAAAGTCCTATATGTTTGAAATTTGTGAATTCTATATAAAACGATAAATCTTGATATTTGATAATAAAATTTTCTTTCGGCTTATTTATATATTCCCAATAACCGCCGCCTTTATCCGAACGATGATAAATAGCGTCCAAATTATCCCATTTTTCTTTTTGTTTTGTCCAAATGACTTGCGAATCGGGACGAGAGATTAAAAAATTTCCAATTCTCTCTAATTTTTCTCCGTCTCCGCAATCTAATATTTTATAATCGTCCCATTTATCCGCCAAAAGCATGATTTATTATTTTTTATCTTTTTCTTTATCTTTGATTATAATAAGTGACATCGTTTCGCACTACTACTATATCGACTCTTCTATTTAAGGCTCTTCCATCTGGCAAATCGTTTGAAGCCATAGGGCGAGTGTCCGCATATCCCGCTATAGAATATTTATTTCTGTCTAATTGTCCCGTTTGGTCGCTTTCAAATAATCTTTCCAAAACTACCATCGCTCTTGCCGAAGAAAGTCCCCAATTATTGCCGAATTGCCTTTCGAGTTGCCCGCCTTGTCTTATCGCTCCAGAATCGGTATGTCCTTCTATTCTTATATCGTTTGGCAAACCGCTTAATATAGAAGCGAGTTTAATAAAAGTTTCCGTATTGCTTTGATTTTCAACCAAATTAGTTCTTCCCGATTCAAAATATTGGTCCGCGCCAAGAGTAATGATAAATCCTCGCTCGTCTTCCGTAACTCTTATTTTTTGACTCTTTATCTCCGACTCTAAAACAGAAGTGGCTCTGTCTATACTTCTGCCCATAGCGAAACCTCTCTCCGTGCTTGGCAAAGTTTCCACATTAGCTCCGCCGTATATTAAACTGCTTTGAGATAAAGTCGCTCCTCCAGATAAAACGCCGAAAGAACCTTGAAACGCGGTGGCTAAAAGTTGCATAGCGGAACTTTGAGAAACCGAAGCTTCCATAGATGCAAGCAGCATAACGAAAAATGTTAAAACCAAAGTTACGAAATCCCCATAAGTTTGAAGCCACAACGGAGCGGAAGGTCCGGGAACCTGCGCTCTATCGCCCGCTTTTCTAGCTTTTTTGCCAAATTTTGTAGTAGCCATTACAAATCCTTAAAATTCTTTCCTAATATTTTTATCTATCTCCGACTTGTTCATTAACTTTTTGTCTTTGAGCTGGAGGTAAGAAAGATACCAATTTATCTTTAACTATTCTTGGATTATCTCCCGCCTGTATAGACAATATTCCTTCTATCATAATGCCTTTTATTAAAGCTTCTGACGAATGCCTTGCGGAAAGTCTTCCAGCTATCGGCAATGCAAAACCGTTTGCTATAACCGAACCGTAATAAGTCGTAATAAGAGCGACAGCCATACCAGAACCTATCGCTTCCGTTCCTCCTCCTCCGCCCAAACTTCTAAGCATTATAACCAAACCTATAAGCGTTCCTATCATACCCCAAGCGGGAAACAACGAAGCGGCGTCTTCGAATACCTTTCTAACCGTATCATGTCGAGCCTCGATATTGTCTATTTCCGTATTCAATATATTTTTTACAAGTTCTGGGTCCGTTCCATCAACGACTAATTGCATGCCTTTTTTTAGGAAAGGGTCGGTCACTTCCTGTATATCGTCTTCCAATACCAATAAACCTTCTCTTCTCGCTTTCTCGGAAAAACTTATAAGAGTTATTATCATTTGCGATTCGTCAAATTGAGGTTTATTCAAAAGAACTCCAACGGCTTTAGGAACTCCAACTATAGTCGAAAAATCGTTAGCCATTACGAGCGAATTTAATCCTCCCAATCCCGTAACAACCAAAGACGCAAAGTCCGCCATGTGAGCTACGCTTCCGCCACCTGAAATAATACCGAATAGGTTAACTATTATTGGAACTATAAGGCATATAGGCACAAAAATATCCATATTCCACTCTCTAAAAATTATTTACTATTATTTTTATATCTTACTAAAAAATTATATTATAAATCTTATTCTTCGTTTCCGTAAAAAGACGGTTTTTTAATAGTATCTTCGCTTACGATTCTTTTTCTATATTCTATTATTCTATTCAATACCGTTTCAAAACTGTCTTTTGTCACTATCTTTCTTCCCGAAAGCATAGTTATAACCAAATCGGGAGTTTCTTCCATAAACTCTATTTGATGCGGATTAACATATAAAATCGTTTTATCAAATCTCGTTATATGTATCATTAAAGCTCCCGATTTATTATACTATAAAATAATAAATTTGTCTATTTATTATTATTTATCCTTAATTAAACTATTATCTCTTAAGCGCTATAACTTCTTGAAGCATTTGGTCTGCAGTAGTTATAGTTCTCGCGTTGGATTGAAAGCCTCTTTGAGTCACTATCATATCGGTAAACTGTTCGCTCAAATCGACATTCGACATTTCCAAAGTTCCCGCTTTAATAGAACCTCTGCCCTCGAACGCGGCAGGTCCGATATTTGCCGCTCCAGAGTTATTGCTTTCCACAAATAGAGTGTCTCCCGCTTTTTCGAGTCCGCTCGCATTATTGAATTTAGCCAAAGCGACTTGTCCTAATGTTTTTCTGTTTCCGTTTGTAAATACTCCCGTTATCTGTCCGCTATCGTCAATACTGAATCCTTCCAACATTCCCATAGTGTATCCGTCTTGCTCGATTGCTTTAGTAGTGGAAGGAGATTCAAATTGAGTGATTCCATTAAATAAACCAGAAGTTCCGAGAGTCAAATTAATAGTTTGTTCTACTTCGCCTTCCGTTCCAGGATATGTGAAAGAAACATTTGGCATTAAAACTCCTTCCTCTTGAGTTTCACCTCCATCGCTAACGGATATTAAAGAACCCGCATCGTTAAATACTAATTGAAAAGTATTATTTCCTCCTCCTTGAATAGGCTCTCCCGCCGAAACGCTTACGCTTCCTTCCGTAGCATCGGGAATTTCTATAACCATATCCCATCTATTTACATCCGTTCTATTGAAAGTCGCTCTTAATTGTCGAGGTATTCCCGTAGAATCGTAAACGGTAATATCGGATTGATGATAATCGGAATTCTTTTGCAAATTGCAGAAGAAAGTAGTATTTTCCGTAGCCCTCGCAGGGTCCTTTGAACCTACAGGAATAATCAAATCTTCAACTCCAGCCGCCGTATTAATTATCATCTCTCCCGTTTCGTCCATTTGAGCATTCCAGCCCTGAACTTTATAACCGTTTGAAGGATTGACAAAATAACCGTCT
>NZ_SJDU01000280.1 GCF_005518285.1 Brachyspira catarrhinii
TTGCATGCTTAAGACGCATCGCCAACGTTCGCTCTGAGCCAGAATCAAACTCTCCATACTCGCTTTGATTCTTTATTTTATCACTCTACCAAGTGATGATTTACTTATGCTAAAGAAATTGTTACAAATTGTAACTTTGGGTCTTCGAACTATTAAAGTTCATTTTACACCAGTTGTGTTTGTTTTTCTTAAATTGCTTCTGCTATCCATATTTCAAAGAACTTTTTTATCGTTTGTGTTATCTATTATAGCATTATCGAAAAAAAAAGCAATACCTTAAAAGCGAATTTTAGCCTAAATTTTGCTTTTTCAATAAAAACTGTTCGTAAAATAATACATTTAATACATTTTTTAACGGTTTTAAAATTAAAAAAATATATTCAATACAAAATAAATAATTAATATAAGATATTTGACAAAATTTTTAGTCATCGCAAAATAAAAGCATGGCTATTTATTTTTATTTGGATTGCCATGCCTCTATAAAGGTTCGCACACGCTGTGCGCCGCGAGGCGATGACAGAAATGCATTGTCATTACGAGTGAGTGCGCTAAAGCGGGCAGTTGCCAAACGAACGAAGTAATCTATTCAGTGTGGATTGCTTCGCATCTATTGATGTTCGCAATGACAGAATTTTTTTTAATTTTTTTATTTAAAAGTATTGACATATTTTTTAAATATTGTATAATTCGTCCATAATCGAAAGAAAAAATTTCGGATTAAATCTATTTAACAGGAGATAAATTTACATGAAGAGAAGAGAAGAGAAGAGAAGAGAAGAAGAATACTACACTTTTAACTAATCCTTTATCACTCAAAACATTTCTAATCACATTATTATCATTTCTATTATTATTTTCCATAAGCTGTGGAAAAAATCCTGCAGAGCCAGAAGGCGGAGGAGAAACAAGCGAAGATTTGACTGCAACCATTCCAACGGCTACGGGAGACCCAGCAACGGATTTAACGGACGCTTACTATAGAGGCGCTCTTTCACTTACATCCCATAGCGCAAATGCAACAAGCGGAGTTACTAAAGAAGAATTACAAAATGACATTACAAGTAGCGGTGATATGATATTTTATTTGAATATTACCAATAATAATTTAAAATATGAACATTATTATAGCAGCGAGGTCGAGGGATTAAATGCTGAACAAGTGCAACAGTCAATTGAACGCATGTTAAACGATAGTGCTGCAGTGCAACTATTAAAATCTGGTTCTAAATATTCCGTGAGCAAAGTATATGATGGAAGTAATTATGATGGTTACATAGAAAAATCTTATATAGAGTTTACTATCTCTGGCAATAACATATCCATTACATATATAGATGGATTATCAGTGGATAATGTGGTAGATGGGGTAAATTATAAATATAGTTATAAAACTACTTATGAAGGAAATTTGACTAATTATACTCCAACCTCTTCTGGAAGTTAATTAAAGCGTTCGTTTAAAGTTATTTACGAAATTAAAAAGGCGTCATATTTAATGTGACGCCTTTTTTGTTTTAGATTTTTTATAAATAATATCAAACGGTGATTTGAATAATATCCTCTTCTTTTTTAGGAGTCAAATCTATTTTTTCGACTTTTTCCAAATCTCCGCTTTTCTTATTATATACATGAAGTTTATTATAAAGTTTAACTCCCGTTCCCGCTGGTATCAAATGCCCGATAATAACATTTTCTTTTAGTCCGAGCAATTTATCGACTTTACCCTTGATTGCGGCGTTAGTCAAAACTTTCGTAGTCTCTTGGAAAGATGCCGAAGATATAAAGCTTTCCGTATTGAGAGCGGCTTTCGTAAGTCCCAAAAGAACGGGTTTACCGCTTGCAGGAGAGCCTCCCGCTTCTTCGTATCTTTTATTTTCTTCTTCAAATTCGTATTTGTCGACATACTGCCCAACTATATATTTCGTGTCGCCAGGGTCGGTAATTTCGAGTCTTCTTAACATCTGCCTAATTATAAGAGCAAAATGTTTATCGTTAATTCCAACGCCTTGTTGTTTATAAACGCCTTGAATTTCTTCGAGCAAATAAGTTTGAAGAGCCAAATCTCCTTTAGTTTCCAAAATATCATGAGGATTTATCTTGCCCGCGCATAATTGAGCGCCCGTTTCCACATGGTCGCCGTTTCTAACCAAAAGCATTTTTCCATGCGGCACTAAATGTTTCGTTTCGTCAAATTCGTTTATAATTTTAACTACTTTTTTGCCTTTATGAGAGCCTCCAATTTCAACCTCTCCGTCAATTCCAGCGATAATCGCAGCGTCTTTAGGTTTTTGAGCCTCTAACAATTCGGTAACTCTTGGAAGTCCTCCCGTAATATCCCTACTCTTTTGTTGGACTCTCGTTATTTTCGCTATAACCTCTCCCGCTTCCACTTTGGCGTTATTGTCTACCATAAGTTGAGCGCCGTTTGGTATGTCGGTTTCAAAAGTGTCGCCTTCGCTTACTATAAGTATTTTAGGCTGCATTTTTTCGTCTTTGAATTCTTGTATTATATGAGTTTTGTTTCCCGTCTGTTCGTCTATTTCCTCTACCATAGTTCTGCCCAAAATAATATCCTGATACCTCACCACTCCGCCTTTTTCGGCAATGATAGGTTCGTTATAAGCGTCAAAACTTGCCAAAATCGTATTAGCCTCGATAAACAAATGCTCGTCAACTTTATATTCGCTTCCAACTTTTACACTTATATCATGTTCCATTCCCGTTATCATTATATATTTATCATCGTCCGTTATTTTGAATGTTCCGTTATAAGTAGATTTTATCTCCTCGCCATTTTTCGTAGTGGCTATCGCGTCTCCGATAAGAACTTTAGAATTGTTTTCAAATAATATATCTTGTATATTATTCTTTTCCCATTTATCCAAAACCCTTCTTATTTTCAAATCGCCTTTTCTCGCCGTAATTTTTATTCCGTTTGGCTGTAAAACATAGCCAGAAAGATGCTCTATATAAATAGGATAATTTACTTTAACCTCGTTCTCTTCAACCGACTGAGTGGCTACTCCTCCAATGTGGAAAGTTCTCATTGTAAGCTGAGTGCCGGGCTGTCCGATGCTGAGTGCCGGGCTGTCCGATACTTTG
>NZ_SJDU01000281.1 GCF_005518285.1 Brachyspira catarrhinii
AAAACCTCTTTTTTTGGGTATTAACTTTTTCTATCGCTTCAAAATAACAAGCCATAAAATCGCCCTCGCCATTTTCAAAATCTGCAACCGCTGAAGAAAATTTTTTATTAAGTTCTTTTATCATAATCAAAGCGACTTCTTGCGCTTCGTTTTCGGTTAAATTAGGATTATTTTTAAGTATCTGCCCTGCAACTTTATTAATATTTACTCTTCTATAAACTCCATCGCTATACATTTTATTCTCCGTTGTCATTTAATTATAAGAATTATGAAAAATTATTTATCTTTTTTCCAAACTATATGCCCGTTAATATTATATTTTTCATAAACGCTCAAAACTTCTTCCAAAAATTCAATTAATTCTTTTTCGTTTGATTTTTTAGCGATTTCCAACATTCGTATAAACATTTTCTTTCCCGTTTCGGTTTGTTTTAAATTCTTTTTCAAAAAATTATGTTTAGAACAAAGCGTCTGTCCGTTTTCTAAAGTCGCTTTACCGCCTAAAGATTTTGGTTTTATATGGTCGACATGCAACTCTACTCCTTCCTCTTTTCCCATTCCGCAAATTACGCATTTATAATTGTCTCGTTCTAAAATTTGTTTTTTAAGTTGAGGTGGAAAATCTTCCAAATCGTCTCTTAAAGCCACAAAATCGGGGTCGTATCTATAAACTCCTTTAGAGATTTTTTGCAAATAACCTTTTTCATGCAATTTTCTAATTCCTCTGTCAGGGTCTCTAAAAACTTCGCCCGTTCTTTTTTCCCATTCTTTTACAACCCAATCTACGACTTCTGGATGCGATATATCTCTATTTGGATTTTTCTTAAAAAATTCCATAATCAAATCCATTTGACTATATTTGCTCATTGAAATTCCTCCGTTTTCTTTTTCTATAGTTTGTAAAAATCTTTCTTTGGAAAGAGCGCAATATTCTTTATCCAATTCTATTCCTATAAAATTTCTATTATTTAAATAAGCCTCTATCATAGTAGTTCCGCTTCCGCTAAACGGGTCGCATATAGTGTCGCCGACAAATGAAAAAAGTTTAACGCATCGTTTTGGAAGTTCTCTTGGGAAAGGCGCTGGATGTCCTATTCGTTTTTTTGATTCTCCGTTGAAACTCCATAACCCGTTAGTCCAAGCCATAAATTCTTCTTTTATAATGTCGCTTTCTCCTTTTATTTTCTTTTTCCATTCGTTTTTATATAAGACGACTATAAGCTCGACTGGAGCGATAACATAAGGGGCTGACGCGCTTAACCAACTTCCCCAAGCAGTCCTTCGAGAAATATTGCCTTCGTTCCAAACTATAGAACTATGATATTTCCATCCTATATCTTTTGCTATTGATATTAAATCCGCTCCAACGCTCTGTTGCCCTCCTTTATTTTTATCAAGCGGAATATTCAAACAAAATCTAGCCGTATCTTTTGCCCAAATATAACAATTGCTCATCCATTCTTTGCTAAATTCTAAATATTCCTCATATTCGTTAAAATCTTCGTTTGAATTATAATTTATTCCCACATTATACGGAGGCGAAGTTATTATTAAATCTACGCTTTCTTTGTCTAAAATATTTTTATCGAGGCAAGATGCGTTATAAAGTTTTACATTTTTATTTGAAAAAAATATAGGCTTTTCGTTTATATTATAATCTATTTCAATATTATTTAATAAATCATTTTTAACCGCGGGCATCATTTATTTTTACATCCAATTATTTATTATTATAAATTAAAATTTTTAAACCAAAATCAAAAAGAAGATAACACTTCGTTTATGCCTTTTAATTTATCTTCAAATTCTTTTTGTTTTCGTTTTTCCGTTTCAATCGCTTCCTGTTTAGCCTTATTAATAAAATTTTCGTTTGAAAGTTTTTTATTAACCGCTTCCAAATCTTTTTTATAATTTGACGCTTCTTTTTCGAGTCGCTTTTTTTCCGCTTCAAAATCGATTATTCCAACCAAGTTAACATTAATCTCTCCGCCCTCGAATACTTTGACGAAACTTCCTTTATTTCTTTCATGTTCGCCAGCCGAAACTATATCCAAAGATTGAGTCAAAGAAAGATAGGCGATTATATCTTTATAATTTTCGCTTACCGTTTTAAAATAATCGTTTGTATATCTTAATACGACTTCTAATTTTTTATTCGGAGGCAAATTGAATAGAGAGCGGGAATTTCTAATCGCCGAAACTATATCTTTTATCAAATCGAATTCTTTTTCTATATCTTCGAATATATATTTGTCTTTCGCTTTCGGATATTCTCTTATCATTAAAGATTTTGATTCTATATTTCTCTTTGGCAAATTAAAATAAATCTCTTCGGTTAAAAATGGCATGAAAGGATGAATCATCGCCATAGATTCTTCCAAAATATACAAAAGCAAAGATAAAGTTTTTTCTCTTTTAGAATTTTCTTTCAAATCGAATTTGCTTATTTCGATATACCAATCGCAAAATTCGTTCCAATAGAATTTATAAATCGTTTGAGAGGCTTCGTCAAATCTATATTCTTTTAATTTTCTGTCGGTTGATTCAATCGCTTTTTGAAGTCGAGATAAAATCCATTTGTCTTTATTTTCAAGCGTAAATTCGTCAATATTTTTGATTGTCTCTCCGTCTTCGATATTGCCAAATATATATTTTGCGCTATTGTATATTTTATTTGCAAATTTTCCGCCCATTTTGAAAAGTTCTTTATCGAGCCAAATATCTTGTCCGCCCAAAGAAGTTATAAAAGATAAAGTAAATCTGAAAGCGTCCGCTCCATGTTCGTCAATTATTTCAATCGGGTCGATTCCGTTTCCCAAACTCTTTGACATTTTCCTTCCAATTTTATCTCTAATCAAACCGTTAAGATAAATATCCTTAAAAGGAATATCTTTCATAAAATGAGTTCCCGCCATTATCATTCTTGCAACCCAGAAAAATAATATATCGTAGCCTGTAACCAAAGTCGATGTCGGATAAAAATATTTTAAATCTTCATTATCTTCGGGCCATCCAAAAGTGGAAAAAGCCCATAACCAAGAAGAAAACCAAGTGTCCAAAACATCTTCGTCCTGTTTAATATTTTTACTTTTAC
>NZ_SJDU01000282.1 GCF_005518285.1 Brachyspira catarrhinii
GTAGTTTTATTCATATTTTGACAATTCATGCCAATTTCTCCCAACAAATTATTTTATTTATTAAAAATTATACAATATTTAAAAAAATATGTCAATAGTTTAATCATACTTTTAAAGCATAGTTCCCCATACCTAAAAAGTATTTGACTAAAAAAATATTCAAATTAAAATTAATTCCATAAATAATTAATTTTAAGGAATAAAAATGAAATATATATTTATTATGATTTTTACATTATTTTTTATGAACGATAATACATTTGGAGAGAATATGCAAGAGATTATATTAAAAATTAAAAATAAAGAATACGAAGCGGTTTTATACGATAACTCTACTGCGAGGGAATTAATAAAAAATTTTCCAATTAGCATAACTATGAGCGATTTGCATGAAAACGAAAAATATTATAATTTTTCTAAAAGATTTCCAATTTCAAGCGAAAATGTGGGGAATGTTAAGAAAGGCGATATAATGCTTTTTGGAGATAATTGTTTGGTAATATTTTATAAAAGTTTTTCAACTCATTATAGATATACGAAATTAGGATATATTAAGAATTTTGAAGATTTAGAAAATTCTCTCGGCAAAGGAGATGTTAATATAAACTTTGTTTTAAAATAATAATATAGAAAAAATTAACAATTACATATTGACTCTGGAGTTAGCTCCAATGTTATAATAGTAATATAAAATAAAAAAATTAAATTAATACCAAACGGCAAAGGAGATTATAAATGAAAACAAGAAAATTAAGAAATTTAGAAGTTTCGGCAATCGGTTTGGGTTGCATGGGAATGAGTTTTGGAAAAGACAAAAAAGAAATGATAAATTTAATACATGAAGCGATTGATTTGGGAATCAATTTTTTCGATACCGCCGAATTTTACGGACCTTTTACCAACGAAGAATTATTAGGCGAGGCTATAAAAGATTATAAAGATAAAGTCGTTATCGCCACAAAATTTGGTTTAGAACCCGATAAACAAACATTGACGCCAAATTCAAAACCCGAAACTATAAGAAAGTCAATCGAAGGTTCGCTTAAAAGATTACAAATTGAAGCTATAGATTTATACTATCTTCATAGAGTAGACCCAAATACTCCGATTGAAGAAGTCGCTTCTACTATAAAAGATTTAATGAAAGATGGAAAAGTAAAGCATTGGGGACTTTCGGAAGTTGGCGTAAAAACTATAAAAAAAGCTCATAATATATGCGATTTAACGGCGATTCAGAGCGAATATTCTATGATGTGGCGATTTCCAGAAAAAGATATTATTCATTTGCTTGAAGAATTAAATATCGGTTTCGTTCCGTTTCGTCCTCTTGGGGAAGGTTTTTTAACGGGAAGCATAAATAAAAATACCGAATTCAAAAGCGGAGATTTTAGAAAAATTATTCCAAGATTTAGCAAAGAAAATATCGCTACAAATTACGATTTGGTTAATCTTATAGAAAAAATCGCAAAAGATAAAAACGCCACAATTCCTCAAATCGCTTTGGCTTGGGTATTGGCTCAAAAAAGTTTTATAGTCCCAATTCCAGGAACTACAAAATCGGAAAACTTAAGAGACAATGCAAAAGCTGCGGATATAAAATTAACAGATAACGAAATAGCCGATATGAATTATGCGATTTCTAAAATAAATATTCGAGGCGACAGATATCCCGAAGGTTTTATAGATTTGGTGGATAAATAGAAAATTAATCGAACTAAATCAAATTTTACTATTGACTCTGGAGTTAGCTCCAATGTTATAATATAATAAATAAAAGCGATTAAAAAAATTAAATAAAATAAAAAGCAAAGGAGAAAAAAGATGCTTGGAAATTTCACTTATTGTAATCCGACAAAATTATATTTCGGAAAAGAGGCTCTTAAAGGGCTTAATGAAGAGTTGCCTAAATACGGCAAGAATGTTTTGCTCGTTTACGGCGGAGGCTCTATCAAGAAAAACGGAATCTATGACGAGGTTGTCAAAATTCTTAAAGAGAACGGAAAAGAAGTTTTTGAAGACGCGGGAGTTATGCCAAATCCTACGGTAGAAAAATTGAACGAAGGCGTGGAAAGAGCGAGAAAATCGAAAGCGGATTTTATTTTAGCGGTTGGCGGAGGTTCGGTTTGCGATTACGCGAAAGCGGTTTCCGTTTCGGTAAATTGCAAAGAAGACGCTTGGGAAAAATATTTTATTCGTTTTGAAGATGTCGATAAAGACACAAAAATTATTCCAATCGGTTGCGTTTTGACGATGGTTGGAACGGGAAGCGAAATGAACGGAGGCTCGGTTATTACAAACCATGCTCAAAAATTAAAAATCGGACATGTTTTCGGAGAGGATGTGTTTCCTAAATTTTCGATATTGAATCCCGAATACACTTTCACTTTACCAAAATATCAAATGATTTCTGGAATCTACGATATAATGTCGCATATTTTGGAACAATACTTTTCGGGAACTGACGACAATACTTCCGATTATGTTATGGAAGGACTTTTGAAATCGCTCATTCATAGTGCGGAAATTGCGGCTGAAAATCCAAAAGACTACGAAGCGAGAAGCAATATAATGTGGACTGCAACTTGGGCTTTGAATACATTTGTCGCTAAAGGAAAAAGTCAAGATTGGGAAGTTCACATGCTCGGGCAAAGCGTTGGCGCTCATACTGATGCCACTCACGGAATGACGCTTTCGGCTGTTTCTATGCCTTATTATCGTTTCATTCTTACTTACGGAGTTGAAAAGTTCAAAAGATACGCTATAAATGTTTGGAATGTAAATCCAGAAAATAAATCCGACAAAGAAATAGCGGAAGAAGGTTTGAATAAAATGGAAGCTTGGATGAAAAAAATCGGGCTTGTAATGAATATATCCGAACTTGGCGCAAAAGAAGAAATGCTTGACGGCATGGTTAAAAGCTCTTTAATTATGGAAGGCGGTTATAAAGTTCTTAATAAAGACGATATTAAAGCCATATTGAAAGCGAGTTTTTAATATAAGTTTAAGCTAATTTTTTTAAGACAATAGTTAAAAATTTTTTCATATTTAGTCCTTAAGTTTAAAGGTTGCCCTGTATATTTTATA
>NZ_SJDU01000283.1 GCF_005518285.1 Brachyspira catarrhinii
TAACAGACGATGAAATATCAGAAAATATAGACCATAACGAAATAAAAGAATTGATAAAACAATATCAATATGATTTAAGATAAAATTATTTTGGAGATAGTAAAAATGTTTAGTAAAGAAAAGTATGAAATCAAAGGCAAAAAATTTGCAAATTTAGTAAACGAATGGAGTAATGAATATACTTCCGCTATGTCAATCGAACAAAAATGTTTTTTAATGGAAATTATTAACGATAAAAAGATGCAAAATGTTTTAGAAATTGGCGTATTTATGGGAGTAACTTCCGTATGCATATTAAAATCGGGATTATCGGTAAATAATAAATTTCAATTATATGGAATTGATAATAATAACGATAAAATTATAGGCTCTGCCGTAAACGGATTATGCTCCGATAAGGAAAAAGAACATTATCATTTATACGCTGGTTATGATATATTTGATATAGAAAATATAGCTCCACAAAATATAAAATTCGATTTGGTTATTATAGACGCGGGACATTCGCATCCTTTCCCGTTATTCGATTTAATATTTTCAATACCGTATATGCATAACGACACGATAATAATATTGCATGATGTTATAGATTATATGAGACCTAACGCTTGGGGAGAAAGTTTTATTTTTGAGGCTTGGACTTACGAAAAGTATAGAGTTTATGATTATGATAACAATATGTTTTCAAATATGGGATGTATAAAATTGCATAATGACAACGCTCAATTATTAAAAAATATAGAATTAATAGCGAAAATACCGTTAAGAGCAAATCCGTGGGCGGTAAATAATAATTATAACGGCATTAAAAATATTTCGGACAAAGCGGATAGGAATTTTGGATTAGGTTTTTCTTTAATAGAAATAGATAAATTATCGAAGTATATGAATAAACATTATTCTACCGAATTTTCAAAAAATATTTACGAAATATTAAAAACTAATTATAACGAATATATGAATAATTGTTTTTTACATATTCAAGAAACTCGATTTTTTAATTATTTATTTGAAGCCAATATTTATAATCAAAATAAAATAAACAATTTTGAAAATAGAATAAATATTCTTGAAAATAAATTTAATGATATAAAAATTAAAAATAAAAAATCGAATAATTTAATCGATAAAATAGCATGGTGGATACCCGTTAGAAAATGGAGAGATAATTTTAGAAATAAATTCTTTGATAAATTCATAGTGGGGGGGGGTAAATAATGGCTTTAAATTATATATCTTCTCAATTTCAGATTAAATTTAAAAAGATGTGTAAATTATATAAATCAAATATAAAATGTCAAAATATATTCTAATTTTATATTGACTTTATTTAATTCTTATAGTATGGTTTTAATTATAATAAAAACATATTTATTTTGGAGGAATATATGCCAAGTTTTGCAAATCCTTTTAACGCAAATGTTCAAAGAAAGGTAAACAAGGAAGAATTGATTCAGGCTATAAGATTGGATATAGCTGGAGAATTGGAAGCGATTTATTTATATGACGCTCATGTTATGGCTACGGACGACCCCGTTGCAAAAGCCGTATTAAGCGATATAAGAGACGAGGAAAAGGCGCATGTCGGAGAATTAATGGCTCTTTTAAGACATCTGGACCCAAAAGAAGCGGAACATTTTGAATCGGGAGAATTGGAAGTAAAAGAACTTATGGAAGAACTTGGCATAAAAGAACCCAATTTATCGGGACTTACGGTAGGAAGTTTGAAAAATAAATAATTTTAAGGAGGAATATATGGATTATTTGGCAAGAGAAAGTTCGCCTTTTGAAAATAGTTTTTGGAAAGACATAGATAAAACCGTTATAGAAACGGCAAGTAGAACTTTAATAGGAAGAAGATTTTTGAATATTTACGGACCTTTAGGCGCGGGAGCTATAAGCGTCCAATACGATAAAAACGACAGAGAAGAAGTTTTTGAAAACGGAATAGTTAAAACTTCTGGAAGAAAATCTGTGGAAATTCCGCAATTATACGAAGATTTTACGCTTTTATGGAGAGATATAGAAAGCAATGAAAATAATAAAACTCCTTTGGATTTATCAGTCGCGTCTATGGCGTCTCAAAATTTGGCGAATAGAGAAGACAAATTAATATTTTACGGAAGCGAATCTTTGGGAATTGACGGAATTTTAAATTCAAAAGGAACGCAAAAATTAAAATTAAGCGATTGGGCTTCTGGAGAAAATCCTTATAAGGATATAGTCAAAGCAATAAATATGATTATGGAAAAAGGAATAGTCGGAAAAATCGTTTTATGTTTAAGCAGAAGTTTATATTTCGATTTGCAAAGAATACAGGAAGGAACGGGAATGACGGAAGCTCAAAGAATTTCAAGTATGATTGGAAATTTATTCAATGTTTCAGTTATAAAAGACAAGAAAGCGGCGGTAATATGTGCGGAACCTCAATATATAGATTTGGCTATAGGAGTGGATATGTCTACAGCGTATTTGGAACAAAAAGATTTAAATCATAGTTTTAGAATAATGGAAACGATTTTGCCGAGAATAAAAGAACCGAACGCTATAGTCGTTTTGGAATAATAAAAAAGCATTGTCATTGCGAGGTTTTGAGGCTAGACTAAAGCCCACACGCTAAAGCGGGCAGTTGCCGAGTGAAGCCCGCTGTTAGCGAAAATGTGAAACAATCCAAATTTAGAATTCGTTAACTTTCCAAATAACAATGTGGCTGTCGCTTCGGCTTACAGCCCACAGAGTGTGCGTCCCTGTGGGAAGCCCATTGTGTTAACAATTCAAAAATAAGCACGCAAGGGGTTGCAACCCATTGTTATATATAGAGATTGCTTCGGCAGTAGCCTCGCAATGACTATTTTAATTTTGTCATTGCGAACGAAGTGAAGCAATCTATAAAGTTTGGATTGCCACGCCTCACGCTGTGTGCCTTACGGCATCGGCTCGCAATGACTAATAAAAACAACGAACTGCAAATAAAAACGGACAAGGTTTTATTCCCTGCCCGTTCAAGTGTGAATTAGAATTATATTATTATTAAAGAAAAAGATTTTTCCTTACGCTTTCGGTCCAAATCTAAATCCTAATT
>NZ_SJDU01000284.1 GCF_005518285.1 Brachyspira catarrhinii
ACAATGATAACACAAGATTAAAATTAAAGAAAAAATCGGAAAATAGATTAATAGAAAAAGGAATAATAAATGAACCTATTATTTCTAAAAATAATATAAAAGATAATAAAGAAAATAAAGAAGTAGAAAATGAATAAAATAAATTTTAATAGATTACAAAATGCAAGAATATATAGAGGATTTACTATAGCCGAATTATCGAAAGAATTAGGTATATCTAAACAAGCGTTTTCTAAATACGAAACAAGCGATAATGTGCCGTTAGAAAAAGTATTTCAAATAGCTAAAATATTAAATTTCCCTACAGAATATTTTTTTCAATCTGAAGATAAATATAATTTGGAAGTTAAGTCAACATATTTTAGGTCGTTATTAACTACAAAGAAAAAATGTAGGGAGGAGCAAATAGCAAAAATGAAATGTTTATCAATCATACATTATATATTTAACGAATATGTAGAATTCCCAAATTTAAATATTCCAGATGATTTACCTTTTGATATAACTCCTGAAGAAGCTGCTAATGAATTAAGAAAACATTGGAATTTAGGAAATAAGCCTATTAATAATATAATTCAAATAGCCGAAGAAAATGGAATTATCGTTACTAAATTTGAAACTAATACTGATAATATAGATGCATTTAGCACATTGATTAATTTAGAAAATAAAGGTTTATATTTAGTGGCGTTAAATAAAAATACAACTTCCGCTTGCAGAATACATTTTGATGTTGCTCATGAATTGGGGCATATGTTATTAGACGAATATAATGAAGATATTGAGGCATTAGATAGAGAGGAATTTAAAAATAGAGAAAAAATAGCGAATAGATTTGCTGCATCTTTTTTATTGCCTAAAGACGAATTTATTAAAGATGTTTCTTTGTATCCGTCTAATTTAGATTACTATGAAGAATTAAAAAAGAAATGGAAAGTATCTATAGCCGCTATGATATATAGAGCGAGAGAATTAAATATAATATCTCAATATCAATATCAATCTTTATTTAAAAAAATGAACTATAGAGGTATGATAAAAAAAGAACCGCTGGACGATATGTTAAAGACTTCAGAACCGTCCTTATTAAATGAAGCTATAGATATATTATTAGATAATCAAGTATTTACTAAACGAGAATTATTAGACGAATTTAAAGAACATGGATTTTTTATTGGTAGGGAAAATATGGAGAGTTTACTTAACTTACCAGATAATAAACTACTTCCAGAAGATGAAAATAATAGAAAAAAGATAGTTTCACTAAAAAATAAATAAAGATAATAAATTATAATTATTACTTAATTTTATATTATTTATACTCTTTAGTTTGTATTGCTTCGCTACCGCTCGCTCACTCGGCGACTGCCCGCTTTAGCGTGTGCGCCTCACGGCGATGACGGTTTAAAATTATTCCGAAGTCGATAAAAAGACATTGAAAAAAATTGAGAGTTTGGTTGATGAAATTTTGAAAATTAAAAGTAAAAATTTAAATGAGGATGTTTCTATGATTGAGGGAGAGATTGATAGGATTGTTTATAAATTGTATGGTTTGAGTGAAGAGGAAATTAGGATAATTGAGGGGAAAGATTAAAATTAATTATTTGGAGGAAATATAATATTATGGATAATAAATACATTTGTTATATATACAATTTATTATCAGAAAATGAAAAAATATTTCTCTTTGGATTTATAATAAAATGCGATGAATTCATAGTTAATAACGGAAGTAATTTTTTTAAAATAGATTTAAAAGAATACTATCCAGACGAAAAATATAAAATAGAATTATCATATTCTATTTTAAATGAAAATGAATTTACCGATTTTTATAACAAATCTATAAATGAAGAAATTTTTTCATATGACCTACTCAAGCTAAATGGAAACGATATAAATGTAAAATATATATCTGAAATTAGCTTAAATAAAATAGATAATAACTATTCAATAATAAGTTTGCATAAATTTAAAAATTTATGGATTCAAGAATATAATTTTGGAGATTTAGATATTAGCTGTATTATTAATATAATGCAAGAATATGCATCGCCATTCTTTGATAAAAATTCTATTCCATTAGGATATTTTTACATAATGAAAGATAATATAATATTTTATAAACCGCCAGCTGAAGTAAATTTTAGTATTGAAGATACAAATATAAATATAAAATTTGATAATAATTTTATTGGTTATAAAGCTAAATTAATTCTTGAGTCCGCTACTAGAGAAATTATTTTTAACGGAATAATGGATATAGACGATATAGAAAAAAATATTATAGTTTCTGTTCCGCCAAGCGCTCATACTTTAGAAATTTTTTATAAAGATGGTAATATGATATATAGAGAAACTATTCATAGGATAATGGAAATAGGATTTAATCTAAATATAATAGGAAAACAAATTAGTATTAACGACCTTTTAAGCAAAAAAAATAAAAATCTTTCCGCTCTACCATCGCACAACGCTGATATTCCTTTAAAAATTAATGCTTTTGATAGAAGCAATAATTTAAAATTAAAGAATTTATATAGACATTATAGAAATATTTTTGATAGAAATATAAATAAAACTAATGATATAAAAAATGGAAATTTATACAATGAAGAAAGTTATTGGTTTGAAAATGTAGGTAGTAAAGAATGTATTGATAAAATAATAGAGTTAGTAAAAGAATCCGATGAAGCTATTTTTATAGACCCCTTCTTTGAAGTAAATAAGAAACCACAAAATGATACCGATATGAAAGGAATTCAAAATTTATTTCTATTATTAAACAGGCTTTCTGGCAATATAACGATTATTTCAAAATCAGAAAACAAAGATTATTTAATATCTCAAATAAAAAATATATCAAATTTATTTTCATTAAATAATTTAAATATTAAATTAAGAATTATTAACGATAACAATTTAAAATTACATGATAGATATTTATTAATCAAAAAACAAAATATTTTAAAATTATATTCTATGACAAATAGTTTAAACTCGGCTATAAAAGATTATCCGCTTGGTATTTTCTATATTGATATAAATAAA
>NZ_SJDU01000285.1 GCF_005518285.1 Brachyspira catarrhinii
CATAGTTCCTTGGTTTCCCAAAGGATTAAATTCAAAATCTTCGTTAAAGTTTAAATAAACTATATCGTCCTCTACAAATATATCGAGCAGTTCCGTGTTTCTTGGAATGCAGCTTATTATATTTTTATTATTTTCATCATCGGTCGCTCCATTAAGAAGAGTTTTTATGGCGCTTTCGATTGAAATATTATTATTAAAATTTCTATTTCTAAATATTAAAGTTATAGCTCCCGAATTTTCGTCATATTCCACTAAATAAATTCCTTCGTCTTTCGATTTGGTTTTTATATTATTAAAATCTCTATTTATGCCATTTATGGTATTATTAGCTTTTCGTCTTTTATAATTTGCCACATCGGTTTTTGCCTTTTTCATTATTTCTTCTTTATCGTTTTTTGTATTTGCGGGAGTTTCTCTTTTTATATTGTTTATATTATTGGCATTATTTAAATTATTATTTATGTTATTATTATCTCGGGCAATATTATTGTTCGGATTAACCATATCATTAATTACTCTCTCATAATCCGAAGTTTTTTGAGAATTATTTTTAAAAATAGTTTCTTCTATTATATTTTTTCTTCCGTAATTATTATTTGTGTTATTATTTCCGTTTTCTATTCTATTATCTCTTTGTCGCGAATTATTAATTATTCTCTCTCTGTTATTGTTATTATTTAAAAGTTCGTTTCTATCTTCAATATCGCTAAAAAAATTATTGTAATTGTTAGTCGGATTATTATTTATATTTGTATTTGCATTATTATTATAATTATTATTTTGCATATAACTTGGAATTTCCGAACTAAAACCAGTCGATGCGGGCTTCATAGTTTTTATAACTCTTTCCGCGTTTTCTTTCGGTTTTAGAATATCTTGAAATATGCTTGCCGTTTGAAAATTTGAAGAATTATTATTTATATTATTAATAGAATTATTATTCCTTGCGGAGTTATTATTTGCCGAAGAATTATTTGAATTTACAAAATTATTTGCATTATTTCTTCCGCTTTCATTTATCATCTGCTGAATATAATTATAAGGTTCGTTTTCGTTATTATTAATATTATTATTCTCTATACTTTCTATATTTTCGCTAATATTTTGATTTTGACTTTCCCTATAAATGCTCGAATTATAATAATTTGTATTATAATTTTCATTAAAAAACGGAAGTAGAGATTCTCTATTTATCGAAGTCGAATTGGTTAAATTTTCGTTATCGCTTAAAACTGTTTCCAACATCGAATTTGTCTCGTAAGCCATAACGGATAGAGTTTGATTTGTGTCCGATTTAATAAAAAAATTAAATAAAGGAATATTGCTTAAAAAACTCAATTTATCGGAATTATCTTCAACTATTTCATCGTTTCCCAAAGCAATAGCTTCCCTATGATTAATACTAAAAAAATCTTTTATCGCAATATCGACTATAGGAGCGTAATTTTTTATGATTGAAAATATAACGGCTGCGGATATTATAAAAACTACAGAAATTATCAAAGGTTTTTTTAAATTAATTTCCTTGCTTTCGTTTTTTATTTGTCTCGTATAATTGCCTTTATATCTCGATTTATAAGGTTCGTATCTTGGCACTTTTTTACTCCGATTTTAATAGATAGCTTTTTTATTATCGATAAAAATTTAAATGCTATTAGTAAATTTACTTATTTTACAAAATTTTATAAAATTATCATAAATTTTAATTGAATTATTTTAATTATATAGTATTATTATCGATTATAATATTAATTTTAAAAGAGGTATTCTATGAATTCTATAACGAAAAAATATTTTAAATTTTCTTTTATATTGTCTTTACTATTATTTTTATTGGGTTTAATTTGTTTTTCATGTTCCGTAGATTCGGATAAAAATCGTTCTTCAAAAGAATTATTTATAAACGCTGGAGAAGAGCCAAAAAGCATTGACCCTACTTTATCGGGAAACGATTTCGTATATCCTGGACATACTTTTGAAACTTTGATTATTAGAGGAAAAGACGGAGGATTAAAAAATGGAGTAGCCGAAAGTTTGAATATATCGGAAGACGGACTTATATATACTTTTAATTTAAGAACCAACTCAAAATGGACGGACGGAGAAACCGTAATCGCTGACGATTTTGTCTACGCATTAAGAAGAGCGGCTGACCCTTCGAGCGGAGCGGAATATACGGCTTTCATAGAATATGTAAAAAATGCCACTTCGATATTGACGGGAGATTTGCCTAAAGAAAATCTGGGAGTTAGAGCGATAGACGATTATACTTTGGAAATAGAATTGGAATCTCCGACTGGGTATTTTTTGGATATATTGACTTATCCTATATTCGCTCCCGTTAGACAAGATATTATAGAAAGGTATGGCGATAATTGGACTTTAAACCCCAAGACTTATATTGGAAACGGCGCTTTTATTATGACGGAAAAAAGCCCCGATTCAAGAATAGTAATGATAAAAAATACAAATTATTGGAATAAAGACGAAATAATTCCCGAAAAAATCACATTCGTTATGATGCAAGACCCTACTTTGGCATTGGCGGGAATAAAAGAAGGCTCGCTCGATTTTTCGGTTAAAGTTCCTTCGCAGGATATAGAAAGTTTGAAAAGTCAGGGAATACTCTATATTGCTCCTTATTATTCTACAGTCGCTTTCGGAGTAAACTATAACGATAGAATTCTTAAAGATAAAAGAATAAGAAAAGCTTTGTCATTAGCGATTGATAGAAATTATATCGTAGAAAAAGTAGTTTTGACGGCAAAATCTCCTACAAGCGCTTGGGTTCCAGTCGGCGCTTACGATGTGGAAGGTGATTTTAGAGAAAATGGTGGAGAATATTTGGATATTTCAAAAGAAAGTTATTCAAATAATGTCGCTTTGGCTAAAAATCTTATGGCGGAGGCGGGCTACCCTAACGGAGAAGGCTTTCCCGTTTTAGAATATAAAACCACTTCCGATTTGGTTTATATGCAAGTTGCGGAAGCGGTTCAGCAAATGTGGAAAGAAAATTTGGGAATAGATTTGCAAATATCTTCTA
>NZ_SJDU01000286.1 GCF_005518285.1 Brachyspira catarrhinii
AAGCAGCCTTCTTCAAGAATTTCTTTTTCTTCGCCATGCCAAATTATTTCGGGATTGATTAAAGCCAATTTGAAATCGGGTTTTTCGTTATCGTCTTCTTCGCTATCAAAATCTGGGACGGATATGACGATTAACTTTTTCAATATTCCGATTTGAACCGCCGCAAGCCCCACTCCGTTTGCCTTATACATAGTTTCAAACATATCTTCGATTAAATCTAAAATTTCTTTGTCAACTTTTTCTATAAATGCGGATTTTTGTTGTAATCTTTTATCTCCGTATATAACTATATCTCTAATCATATTATTTTCCAAATTATTAAAAATTAATTTAAGATAAATAATATTAAATTTTTTGTTTATAGTCAAGTCCAATTTATTTTAATCGGAAGCAATCTTTCCAATTCGATTTTAGACACTTGAGTATTCCCGCTAATAAGTCGCATTACTTTCATATTTGTTTCGTCCTGCAAAGCGTTTAAAATATCTTCCAAAGAATAATTACAATTTGCATTTTTCAGAGGATAAATCACATTAACATGATTTTCGCAAACAAATTCTTTTTCGTTTACTATCGCAGATTTTATATTTATATATTTCGATGAGCCTGTTATTCTATTTACGACAACTACCCTACTCTTAATTATTAAATCTTTCGGAATATTTTTTATATATTGAGGTTTTCCTTTAGAATTTGGCATCACGATTTTTCCGTTATTTATATTTGAAGACCAAATTAAAAGAGTCGAATTATTTTTATCGTTAGTCAATTTTTCTTTATGCTCGTTCCAAACTATAGAACCAGTTTTTACTCCGTAGCCGATTTCTTTCAAGCAAACCGTATTTTTATAAACTTCATTCAAAAATTTTTTATCTTCCGTAAAAATCATGATTCCGTTTTTTTGAAAAATATATTTATTCGATTTTTTTGTATTAGTTTTTTTAAGTATCATAAGCATAACTTTTTGATTAGCCGAATGAAAATTGTCCGCTCCGTCAATTATATGCAAATATTCCAAACTTGCATTTTTAATTATATATTCCCGCAACTTTGAAAAATAAGCGCCGTTATTCATAGAAGGAGGAACGACATAAGCCAAATAACCGCCGTCTTTAAGAGCCTCCAAACCGATTTTTATAAATAACGAAAAAATATTTACTCTTCCTTTGATTATTTCAAAATGTTTCGCTTTAAATTCTTCGTTTAATTTGATTTCAAAATAAGGCGGATTTCCGATAACATAATCGTATTTATTCTTTATATCGATATTCAAAGCGTCAATATTTTTTATATTGGAATTTTTTATAAGTTTTGAAGCGATACTAACCAAATTTTTATCGATTTCAAAACCGTTCAATTTTGGATTTTTAAAATATTTTTCGCATGAAAGCAAAAACTCTCCGCTACCGCATGCAGGGTCGAGAATATTAGCGTTGTCTTTTTTCGGCAATTTTGAAAGCAAAAGTTCTCTTATTGATTTTGGCGTAAAATACTGCCCGAGATTTTTTCTTTTCTTCAAGTCGGCGTTATTCAAATAATCTATACTTTCTTTGGTAAATTCTTCGGTTAAATTTTTTTTCATAAAACTTTAAATTTCTACTCCAAAATTTCGCAAAATCTTATTACATTATTTTCACAATCTATTCTATTTTTATGAGAAAAATAATTAATTTCGGCATTATTATTTATATTTTTATCCTGTTGATAAGCTCGCCTAATATATACATCAAACCCTCTATCAAATATAGCGACATTATTTTTTGCTTTTTCTTTAAGTTTTTTTCTAAAATTATTTTCTAATTTTTTTATTTCGCTAAAGAAATCAATTAATTCTTCTCTTTCAGACATTGGGAGAACATCACATCCAAGAAAAAATGTCACATCTTCTCTACCATAAGAACCAAATATATAAATAGCATTAGCTTTAGGCAAATTACTATTCCATATAGGACTATACGATTTACCACTACTATATTTTATTTCTATAGATATAATTTTTTTATTAGTAAATATTAAAAAATCAGGAAAATTTTGACTACCGTAAGGCTGGCATATAAAACAATTACCTAAACTTTTATCGCTTTTATAGTAAATATTATCAATTATATCATTAGATTTTTTATCTAAAACACTATTTTTTATAGAATTAAGAATAAGCTTAATATTTTTATCGTCTTTATCTATTCTATTAAATCCGTTTCGTTTTAGAGAAGTCTCTATTCTATCTTCAAAATCGCTACCCTTTTTACTTTTAAGCCATTCTTTCTTATTTTTTTGTATATCTATAAATATTTTATTAAGCATTTAATTAATATAATATAAATCTAACTATTGTCAATATTTTATCCTTGAAAATATTTCCATAATATATTATAATGCAAATAATAATTTTTTATAAAATTTATTTAAGTATGGTAAAACAAATGGATAATTTGGACGAGATTTACAACTTCTTAAAAAACAGTATAGAAAAAGCGGATATTCAATCGAAAATAGACGATATAAGAGTCGCCTATTTGGGAAAGAAAGGAAAAATTACCGAACTTTTAAAAAATTTGTCTTCGATAAATAATTTGGAAGAAAAAAAAGAATTCGGAAAAAAAATAAACGAAATAAAAAATTTCTGCGAAAAAGCGTTAAACGAAAAGAAAAAAGCCATATTGGAAAAAGAATTTTTGCTCTCTCTTCAAAAAAATAAAATCGATATAACGATGCCAGGAAGAAGACCGAAATCGGCAAATATAAATATTTTAACGAAAGTAGAAGAGGAAATAGTTTCAATATTAACCGACATCGGTTTTAGAGTCGCCGAAGGAAACGAAATTGAAGACGATTTTCACAATTTCGAGGCTTTGAATATTCCTTATTATCATCCTTCGAGAGACAGCCATGATTCTTTTTTTATTTCCAAAGAACATGTTTTAAGAACTCATACTTCGGGAATGCAAATTAGAACTATGATGGAAACGAAACCTCCGATAGCTATAGTTTCTCCGGGAAAATGCGCAAGAAGAGACGCCATAGATTCAAAACATTCTCCA
>NZ_SJDU01000287.1 GCF_005518285.1 Brachyspira catarrhinii
AATTTTAAATTTTTATCTTCTATATTTTCAAGCAATTTTTTAAAAGCTATTATTCCGTTTTCTAAATTTTTTGGTTTTTCTAATCTTCCCACATAAATAAAATATTCCGATTTTGCTATTTGCATTATATCGTTTCGAGTAATGCAAGGATAAATAACTTTCGCCTCTCTATTATAAATTCTTTTAATAGCGTTTTTCGTCCTTTCGCTATTTGCTATTATATAATCTATTTTTTCTACTCCGAGTTTATCCAATTGCATTGTCCATCTTGCGATAATATCCCAAGTTTTTTGAAGTTTTTTATAACTTTTATTATCGTTTCCGTAAAGTCTAACGCTCGGCTCATGGCAATACCAAAAACTTTTCGGCAATCTTTTATTGTTTTTTTTAGCTTCATTATAAGCGAGTCCGTAAAAAATAGTCGCGGGAAAATTATGGATAATAATAGCATCGTAATTAATTAAATTATTCGCCAAATATTTTGCCGTTCTATTAAAAATAAGCGGATTCAAAACTATATCGGTTTTAAATTGTTTTATATAATTTGGAATATTTTCTCTTAATTTGAAAGTATAAATATCGGTTTCAATATTAAGATTATGTAAACTTTGAGCGGAGGCGAGAATAACATTTTCCGCTCCTCCGTTATAACCGAAAGTTGGATGCAATATGGCAATTTTTTTTATTTTATTAGGATTAAGCATAAGTTTATGATATTATATTTCATAAAACTTACAAGTATAATTTATTTTTGTTATATAAATATTATAATAATATAGTTTGTATTTTTAGTCTAAAATTTTTTAATGAAAAATTAAATATATCCGAATAATTAACATAAGAATATTTATTATTTTAATTATTATTTATTTAATGGAATTTGAATGCGTTATATAAATATTATGCTTTTTATTTTATGCGTTAATCTAAACGGCGAAGTTTATAATATTTTTTCAAATGGCAACGATATATATTACAGTTCGCTTAACAATACGGAAAGCGGTTTTATATTGAATAATTCTTTAATGAAAAATTATAATAATTTTGAAATTTCGCAAATATTCGAGTCTTCAATAGCAAATTCGGTTAATTATAGCGGAGTAAGTTATAGCAAAGATATTAAATTTATAGACGGAGTCGCTGGAGGAAAAGCGGTTTTACTTCCAAACGGAAAATCTTTTATAAAAATGGATAATAGAGGCTACGCTTATTCGAGAGAAAATTCAATAAACAGTTTTACTATAGAATTTTATTTGAATCCATATCAAATAAGAATGAATTCAAAAGTTTTATCGAAAATATCAATCTATAATAACGGAGATACGAGCGAATATTCTGGAATAAGAGCGAGCATAATAGACGGAAAATTGATTTGGCAATTCGATAATCTATTTATGTATAACGGAAAATATTCAAATATAACTTTATCCGCTGGAGAATCTTTGAAACCGAACGAATGGCGACATCATAGCGTGAGTTTTGACGCTAAAACGGGAAAGTTGGCAAAATATATTGACGGACTCGAAGAAGAAGTTTTATATTTGACAAGCTCTGGAGATATTAACGGCTCTCCATATATGCTTAATATAAATAATATAATTTACGACCCTTTATATTTGGGACAGGGTTTTATCGGCGGAATTGACGCTTTTTCTTTTACGCCAACTTTTAAGAAGAATTTTAATTTGTATAGATATTTGAAAAACGGAGAGATAATAAGCGAAGTTATAGATTTTACAAACAATAATATTTTTATAGATTCCATAAATTATAAGGCGAATATTTCAAACGGAACTTATATGGATATTTATTATAGAATTTCAGACAATTATTTTTTGCCAGAAGACAATTTTATAGAATGGAAACTATTAAACGGAAATAATATTATTAACGAGCGTGGAAGATATATTCAAATAAGAGCGGAATTTGAAAGCGACACAGAAAGAAGTTTAAGCCCAATCCTAAACAATATGGAAATCGTTTATCATAAAGGAAAAGCTCCTCAAAAACCGATTAATTTAACGGCTACCGCGGTTAATAATTCCGCGGTATTAAGATGGGAAGGTTCTCATGAAAATATAACGGGTTATAAAATATATTACGGAACAGAATCTGGAATCTATAATAATGCGGATAATGTTCCAATAATTGTGGGAAATCAAACCGAATATGTCATAAACGGATTAAGAAACGGAGAGATATATTATTTTACGATAACGGCTATAGGAGGCGAGGGCGGAAATATAGAAAGCGATTTAGCCGAAGAGGTTTTTGTCCGAACATCTTATTAAAATAAAAGGAGATATTATGCATATAGGAACTAAAGCCATAAAATTAACCAATCTTGCGGAAGATTTATTGAAAAAAGGAGTGGACGGCGAAGCTATGGAAGCTCTAAAAAGAAGCATGAGATTAAGCAACGGAAACGATATGAAATCGTATTTGCAAATAGCTTTATCTTTGTTTGAAAGCGGCGATTACGAGCATGCGAAAATATTTTTAAATACTTTTTTGGAATATTGGATGGCGTCCGAAGCCTACTTTATTTTGGGAGATATAGCTAAAAAAGAAAAAAGATTAAAAGACGCTTTTGAATTATATAGAAAAGGATTATCTTTATACAATTCGCATAATCTCAATCCTTATTACGAATTTTTATCTTTATGTTCCGTTTTGCAAGAAGAAGACGAAGGATTGGAAATAGCTAAATATTTGCTTAAAAGAAACAACAGAGACAGAGTCGCTTTGGTTTATATGGCTAATTATTTTTACAGAAATAAATTATATAGAGAGGCAATAAGTTTTTATAAAATATTGGTCGAAAGCGATTTAGCCGATTATAACGATTATCATTATTACGGAATTTGTTTGCATGAAATAAAAGATTATAAAAAAGCGGAAGATATGTATATTCAGGCTTTGTCGATTTATCCCGCGAATACTCCAGCGGCTATCGAGCTTAAAAATTTAAGAAATAAAAATTTGAAAGACAATTATCCTAATTTGGAAAAAAGCAGGGCAAAATATACTAAAAA
>NZ_SJDU01000288.1 GCF_005518285.1 Brachyspira catarrhinii
AAAGATACAAAAGAAGGGTAATATTTGTATTTATCCGTTCAAATGTTTATTTATTCTGTTAATATTTAATTTATTGTAAGTTGGGTTGTTTATATAAAATAAAAAAATTGGAGAAAATTTATGTGGCGTATAGTATATTTTTTAATATCTTTATTGATAGCTTTGTTTATTCATTTATCCGATAACGATAAAAGTTTTAGTTCGGAAAATTTGATTATATTTTTTATAAGCGCGGTTCTTATATTTTTATTCGAGTTTTTCTTAATAAGAAAAAAATCTTCAAAAATAACTTTGGCGTTTTTTGTATCGTTTTTCTTTACCGTTGTTACGGTTTTGCTTACGATACTCGTTATAAGAAGTATAGGAATCAATTTGTCGGTAAATATAAAATTGATTATTTTGTTTGTGGAAGGTTATTTGACTTTCGGAATCATATCGGCGTTTATACCAAATTTATCGGACATATTCAAATTAACAAAGCAGGATAAAACGGGTTCGGCAAAAATATTGGATACTTCGGTTATAGTTGACGGCAGAATTTACGATATAGCGGAGAAGAAATTTTTTGACGGAATCTTGATTTTGCCCGAATTTGTGATAAAAGAAGTGCAATTTTTGAGCGATTCGAAAGACCCGCAAAAGAGAATAAGGGGAAGAAGGGCTTTGGAAATTTTGAATAAAATGAAATCTTCAAAAAATATATTGCTATCGGTTACCGATATTGATTTTCCCAATATAAAAGAAGTCGATTTGAAACTTATAGAACTTGCCAAAAAGATGGACGCTAAAGTCATAACTAACGATTTTAATTTAATGAAAGTGGCTTCATTGCATAATGTTAGCATATTAAATATTAACGATTTGGCAAATTCGCTTCATGTTGTCGTTTTGCCCGGCGAAACTATAAAAATAGATTTGATAAGAGAAGGAAAAGACAAACAAGCTCTCGGATATTTGGAAGACGGAACTATGATAGTAGTAGAAAACGCCAAACATTTGATAGGAAAAAATGTCGATATAGAAATAGACAATGTTTTACAAAAAGAAGCGGGAAGAGTAATATTTGCATCTTTAATCGGAGCTAATAAAAGTATGTTTAATCAAAATAAGAGATTTAAATAATTTTTAAAGTTTTTTATAAATTAAAAAGGACTTTATTATTATATAAAGTCCTTTTTATTTGTATTTATTTTTATTAATAATTAAAATTCCACCATTTTTTAGATAAGTCTCTCTTTTTCTTGTATATCGGTAAATCATAATCATTATTATTTTCATAGACTTGAGTGGTAGAACCGCCTAAATAAGCGACTATTTCATTATATTCGTTTTCTTTAGCCCAATCTGCCGCGGTAAGTCCGTCTGCATCTTGCCAATTTTTATCGACATTATATTTTTCAACCAAAAGGACAACCGCATTCATATTTCCATACATAGCCGCATAATGAAGAGGAGTTTGAGAGGAGGAATTTGCTTGAGTCGGACTCGCTCCTTGACTTAAAAGCAATTCTATTGTCGAATCATAATTTTTCATAATAGCCCAATGCAAAGGAGTATCCGCTCCGTTATTGTCCGCTTCGTTTATTAAAGTTTTATCTTTATTTAATAATAAATTGATAACTTCATTATTACCGTTGGCGGCGGCGATATGAATAGCCATAGCTCCGTCTATATCGTCTCTCGCTCTTATATTGCAATTTGCTTCCAAAAGCGCGGAAACTATTTGAGGATTTCCAATATAAGAAGCGTATAATAAAGGAGTATCGCCTCCCAAATACCAATCCTCCGAAGTAGTCGCTTCATAAGGAAGTTTTATTTCTTTATCTATATCTTCATATGAAAGCAATGCATTAACTAAATCCAAATTATTATTTTCTATCGCTCTATGTAAAGGAGAAAATCCATCTTCATCTTGAAAATTAGGATTTACTCCATCTTTTATCAAATTATTAACGGCTATTATGTCGTTATTTTTTATCGCCACTAAAAGCTCGAGTTGTCTTACATCCAATTCGTCTTTATTATTGTCTTCTATATTTTCAGTGGCAGAAATTTCATTATCCTCATTATTTTCATTTGCATTATCTTCATTAGCAGTATTTTCAATATTATCTTCTTTTCTTTCTTCTAATAATTCTGCTTGAGTTTTATCTTCTTCGTTATTATCGTTTATAATATTTTCTTCGTTTTCTCTTTCAATGTTTTCTCCGCCAGATAAATAATTTTTAATATCATCCCTTTGAGCGTAAGATAAAGGAGTGCTTCCATCATTCGCTTTACTTTCTTTATCCGCTCCCAAGTCTATAAGATTTTCAACCGTTTGAAGAGATGAAAAAGCCGATGCATAGTGAAGAGGCGTCCAACCGTCTACATCTTTTGCTTCTATATCCGCTCCTCTTTCGGATAAAAATTTAATAGTTTCAGGTTTATCTTTCATAGCAGCCCAATGTAAAGGATTATTTCCTTTATTGTCGGTTTCATTGATTATAGTTTCATCTTTTGATAGCAATATTTCTATAACCTCGTTATTGCCGTTTGCCGCAGCCATATGAATTGCCATAGTTCCGTCAATATCGTCTCTCGCTTTTATATCGGCGTTATTATCGAGTAAAGTTTTAACGATATTCGTATACCCCAAATATGAAGCTAAAATTAAAGGAGTCGCTCCGCCCAAATACCAACCGTCTATACTAACCGTCATATCCAATTTGGAATTTATATTTAAATTTGTATTTTTCAAAAGTTCATTAACCGTAGCCAAATCGTTATTATAAACGGCTCTGTGAATCGGAGTATATCCGTTCGTATCCAAAACATTAATATTTATATTCGTATCCGCCGAACTTATGAGCGAAGAAACTTCTTGAGAATCTTTTTCATTTATAGCGTTAAATAAATTTTCTTCTTCGGTCGTTAAAGCGAAAATCGAATAACTGAAAATAAATAACAATAAATATTTTATATATTTCATTTTGCACCTCAAATAAAAATAGTTTACATATTATAAAAAAATAGCAATAATAAAATAAT
>NZ_SJDU01000289.1 GCF_005518285.1 Brachyspira catarrhinii
AATATAATTATTTCACCGACAATGAAGATTTGCTTAACGAATACGACAGACGAGAGGCTTATTTAGTTTATCAATCAAGTCTAATGAGAGGTGCAAAAGAAGACGGCTTTGAAGAAGGTGAAAAAAATAAAGCAATCTCAATGGCAACCGCAATGAAAAAAGACGGAGCGGACATTAACCTAATATCAAAATACACGGGCTTAAGTATTGAAGAAATTAAAAAACTATAAATATATCGCAAAAAAATTTATATTTCAAGGAGATTAAAATGAACGAGTTGCCAATAGAAATAATAATTACTGTAGCGGTATTAATAACTATAGCCGTTATAATTTTGATTAAAGTTTTAATTTATAAAAATTCTAAAGTCTCTTATTTGGAAAAAAGCAAAATTTACGAAGAAATTGACGGAGAATATTTTAACAAAAGTGCAAATACAAATATAAAAATTAGAGAATAAAACCGCTCGATTAATCGATTTGAGATTTTGAAAGTGGTTTTATAAATAAAATTTAAAAATAAAATTTAAATAAAATAAATCACATCAAATAACCGCCGCTTTCTTCCAAAACTTTAGCGTATTTTTTTACTCCAGAGTTTACATTCATAAAACTTTTATTATATCCCGCTTCTCTTAAAAGCGTCAAATCCGCTTGAGTAAATTTTTGGTATTTTCCTTTTAAGGCATCGGGGAAAGGTATATATTCTATATTCGCTTTCGGGTAAATTTCTTTCAAGGCTTTCGCTATTTCTAAAAAACTCTCGCCCTCTCCCGTTCCGCAGTTGAATATTCCTCTTATTTTTTCGTTTTCAAAAAAGTAATTATTAACCGAAACTACATCGTCCACATGAATAAAATCTCTTAAAAATTTTTCGCTTTCCTCGAATATTTTCATGCTCTCGCCCGATTTTATTTGATTGAATAAATGAAAAGCAACCGATGCCATTCTGCCTTTATGATTTTCCTGAGGTCCGTAAACATTGAAATATCTTAATCCCACGACTTGACTGTTAATTTTTTTCTCTTTTGTAAGTTTATTGACATATCTGTCGAATTGATATTTTGAAAAAGCGTAAACATTTAGCGGATATTCGTTTTCTTCTTTTTCTACAAAACCGCTCTCGCCGTTTCCATAAACCGAAGCGCTCGATGCGTAAAATAATCTAATTTTATTTTCCAAACAAATATGCAAAATATTTTTACTCGTTTCGTAATTATTTTTCATCATATAATTTCCGTCCGTTTCCATAGTGTCCGAACAAGCGCCTTGATGAAAAATCGCCTCTATTTTGTCTTTATGTTTATTTATAAAATCAATCGAACCTTCTTTGTCGATATAATCTCTAAATTTTATTCTATTCAAATTTTTATGTTTTGAACCGTTTTTCAAATCGTCAATTATAATTATATCGTTAATACTTAAATTATTTAATCCTCTAACGATATTCGAGCCTATAAATCCCGCTCCGCCAGTTACTATAATCATAAAAAACTCCTTTAATTTAATTATTTATTTTATTTATTATTTTAGTTGTCGAATAACCGTCTACAAAATCTATCAATATTGTTTCTTTTGCAAACTCTCTTCCAACCACATTTTCCAATTTATAATCTCCGCCTTTAACCAATATATCGGGTTTCAAATTTTTTATTAGTTCAAAAGGCGTCTCTTCGTCAAATATTATTACAAAATCTACGCATTCCAAAGCGGATAAAACTATCGCTCTGTCTTCTTCTTTATTTATCGGGCGATTTTCTCCTTTTAGTCTTTTTACCGATAAGTCGCTATTCAAACCCAATATTAACAAGTCGCCCAATTCTTTCGCTTTTTGCAAATATTCCACATGCCCGCGGTGAAGAATATCAAAGCAACCGTTGGTAAATACGATTTTTTTATTATCGTTTTCTTTTAGAATTTCTTTCAATTCTTTTATATTTACTATTTTTTTATTTTTTTTGTTCATATAATTTCTTTTAAAATAATTTTTTAAATACTCCGCCGTTTCTTTTTGTCCTTTATTTACCGCTATATCTAACGCTGTCTCTCCGTCTTTATTTTTTATATTTATATCGGCATCGTTTTCTATTAAAAGTTTAACCGTTTCCAAATCTCCAATTTTAGCGGCAAACATAAGAGGAGTAAACAAATTAAAATTTTTTGCGTTTACATCAGCTCCGTTTTTTATTAAATATTCTATTATCGAATGTTCTTTTGTAAGCGAAGCGTAAAGCAAAGCGCTAAACATAGGCTTGTCTCTCAAATTAACATTAGCTCCGCAGTCGATTAAATATTTTGCAATTTCAATTTGTTTTTCGGCGCATGCGAACATTAAAGCGGTTATTCCCGTTCGGCTTCTGTCGTTTAAGTTGGCTCCGTTTTCAATTAAAAAATTTGCAATATCGAAATAGCCTTTTTTAGCGCAAATCATTAATAAAGTAAATTTTGATTCTTCGTCTCTTGCATCAACTAAAGAATTATCATTTTCTATGCAATTCTTTACTTTTTCCAAATCGTTATTTTTTACATATTCTACTATTTCCGACATTTTAGTTTCCGTTATTGCCATTTATAAGATTCTACAAACATTGTCGATATTGAAATGCAAGCGATTGCCCAAATCAAAAAGAAGATTACATTTTGAATATCTATCATTCCTTTTGTGAAATCCGAAAAATATGTCGTTATCGAAATCGCGTTTAATAATCTGCTCGCTCCCGTAAACATTTCGCTAAGCCAATTTATAATATAGGCGAATATTCCCATCGAAACTCCGAGTATCGCCGCAACCAACTGACTTTTTGATATGCTTGTCGCTATTAGTCCGAGTCCCAAAATCGCCGTTCCGAGCAAAAATAATCCCAAATAACCGCTGAATATAACTCCCATATCTGGCTTTCCGAATACCATAAGAAGAATAGGATAAACGAAAGTCATTATAAGCAAGGAAGCGTAAACCACCAAAACGGACAAATATTTTCCAATCACATATTGCAAAGAAGTTATCGGAGATGTCATGATAAGCTCGAAA
>NZ_SJDU01000029.1 GCF_005518285.1 Brachyspira catarrhinii
AGAAAATACAAATACTTTTTTATTTTAATCATTTTATTTTTCGTAAATTTTATCGTATTTATTTGCATGAACTATTTTTGGATTTTTAAATTTTTTACTTATAGAATCGAGAACTTTTTTTGGAAAAACGGTTTGAGGAATAGGCTCGAACGAACTGTCTATTTTTACCCAATCTCCTTGTCCGTCAAAAGAAATAACCGCTTCATTTAAAAGCGTCACTTTATAAATATTATTTTCTAAAGCAATATTGTCTATTTTAAAATCTGGAAATACCGAATCCATAAAATTGAATGCGTTTTTCGGCAAATCTTGAGCGTTTAAAAAACTGTAAAATAAAATGATTAAAATAAAAAAGTATTTGTATTTTCTCATTTTTTACTCCTTTAATTTTTTCTTTATAAAATTTTTTATAAATAATAAATATTTAAAATACGGAAATTCCCGAATCCGTTCTCGGTTCGCATGCTCCGTATAAAATATTATTTTCGTTTCTAAATATTATTTGTCCTCTTCCGAAATATCCGAAATAATTTTTGTCGTTTTTTCTCACAATATTATGTCCTAATTTTTCAAGTTCTTTAGCTTTTTTCTTATCAAAATTATTTTCTATTTCTATCGTTTTATCTCCAACCCATTGCCATCTCGGTTTATCTAACGAAGCCTGCGGATTCAAATTTTCGTCTATCATATTCGTTAATATTTGCAAATGTCCTTGAGGCTGCATAAAAGCTCCCATAACTCCAAAAGCTCCGATTGGTTTATTATCCTTGCATAAAAATCCCGGTATTATAGTATGATAAGGTTTTTTACGAGGCGCTATAAAATTGTCGGAGTTTCTATTCATTGAAAAATTAGCTCCTCTATTATGCAAAGCTATTCCCGTTTTCGGAATTACTATCCCCGAACCAAACGCCGTATAATTGCTTTGTATAAAAGAAACCATATTTCCGTCTCTATCCGCGCTCGCCAAATAAACCGTATCGCCCGAAGAAAAAATATGCTCTTTAGGTTGTAATACGGCATTTTTTGATATTAATTTAGCCCTTTTTTTAGAATATTTTTTAGAAAGCATCTCGTCAATCGAAGTCTTCATATATTTAATATCGGCTACATATTTTTTTGTATCGGCAAAAGCGAGTTTCAAAGATTCTATTTGAAAATGCAAATTAGTTTCTTCAAAATTTTCAAGTATATTCAAAGCCATTAAAACCGTTATTCCATGTCCGTTCGGCGGAATTTCATAAATATCGTAGCCTTTATAATTCGTTTTTATCGGCTCTACCCATTCGGGATAATAATCGTTTAAATCTTCTTTAGACAAATAGCCTTTATGTTCTTTCATAAATCTGTCTATTTTTTCGGCAATCTCTCCTCTATAAACGCATTCGCCGTTTGTTTTTCCTATTTCTTTTAAAGTTTTCGCATGATAGGGAAGTTTGACAATTTCTCCAAGTTGCGGAACTTTTCCGTCAAAAGTAAAAGTATCGAACCAATATTTAAATTCTTTTATAGAGTTATTATTAGACGCTTTCAAATATATATTAAAAGCTTCTTTCCAATCGAGCACCACAGTCGGCTGAATGGCAAATCCTTCTTCGGCGTATCTTATAGCGGGTTTAAGAACTTCGATTAATTTTAATTTTCCGAATCTTTTATTCAAAGCTGCCCAAGTGGCTGGAATTCCTCCAACCGTAATTGGAATAAGTCCGTAAAGAGGCATTTTATCCAAATTGAGAGATAATATTTTTTCTACATCCAAATTTTTAGGGGAAAATCCGCTTCCGTTTATAGCGTATATTTTATTTTCAAAATAAACTATAGCAAAAGCGTCTCCTCCGAGTCCGTTTGAAGTAGGCTCTACAACGGTTAAAGCCGCGGCGGTAGCAATTGCGGAATCTATAGCGTTTCCGCCTTTTTTCAATATTTCAAGCCCCGCCTCCGCTGCCAATATATTGCTTGTGGCAACCATTCCATTTTTAGCGAAAATAGAATTTCTTTTGGAAGGGTAGGGGTTATTATAAAAATCAAATTTCATTTTGTTATTATATCATAATTAACATAATATTGAAAGAGTTTTTATAATTTTTTTATTACCTTTATATCTCTAATTATCTATTAGTTAGACTTTAAATAATGCCGTATTAGTTTATTGGCGTAATAAAAAATAGAATAAATTTATTTTGTTTACAATACTTTATCTCTCAAATTCAAGTTCTGGAGGCGCTATTATTTGCTTAACATTAAAAGTAGTGGAATTATTTAATTTTGCAATATCTCTATAAATATTTACTTGAGTGACTTTATCAATATATTGCATTCCTAATATTTCGTTTACTCTATTTCTTAAAGAAGCGTCCATAACAATATCCGTTGTCGTTCTATCTCTTAAATTAACTTCGGTAAATTGCCCTACGGGTGTGTTATTTAATTTTCCATATCCATGCAAGAATTGAACTCTCGTTGTCCCGCCATTGTGGGAAACTATTGCCGTTCCAGATATATTTATCGTGCTGTTGTCGGGCGTATAAACCGTAATATAGTCGGGTTTATAGCTCATAGGCGATACTATTAAAATCTCGCCTCTACGCAAACTAAATATAATATTTCCGTTTTTATCAAAAGTGCTGTCCAAATATAACGAAGAGTTTTCTTTAACCTTTAATAAAATTCTATTTTGTAAGTATGCGGTTAATGAAGATGTTCCCGTAATAATCGTGTCTCTCGTAAATAATAAATCCCCCAATCTTGCAGGTTTTTGAATCATCTTTTTTGACGCTTGAACTTGCGGGTAACCTTTTACATCCACTTCAAGTTTTACATTTCCCTGAACATCGACTACTTTCATATATCTGTTTGAATTATAAGCGCCTTCCATAATCAATGAAAAAGCTATAATTAATATGATAGTTATAATTTTTTTAAACATTATAAACTCCTATAAACTCCATTTACACTTAACAATTATCGGAAAAAGTTTATTTAAATTTGATAAACTTTATTAAAAAATTTACTGTATGTATATATTTATATTCGGGCTTTTTAATTCGTTTCCTTCAAAATTAATCGCTTTTATATAAAAAGTATAATCGCCTTTTTTGAGATTCCAGGAAATAGCGCCGTTTTTTAATTCCTCTATATTCGCGATAATCTCTTCATTGCAATATAAATTAGCTTCCTCAATATTTTTTGGAATATAAGAAGAAATAAAAATATTTTGATATTCCAAAGGCAAAGTAGAATCTATTTTATAAATCGAATTATCGGTTGGCGAAGTTATTGAAATTCTTTCGTTTCTATTTTGATTATTTATGCTACTAGCTTGATTTAAATTATAATTATCATAAGCGTAAGTATTTTTTGCCATAGTCCATTCGGAGTTTGGCTTTTCTATTTGCATTTCTTTAAGCCAATCGTTATATTCGCTCGGCAAATTAAGAAAAACTTTTTTATCAAAGCTTCCGTCCGAATTTATTTTTATATATAAATTATGAACATCGCATTCTTCTTTAACTACATTTGAAAGAGAAAATTCTTCGAGTCTCGTTTCTTTACAAAATTCTCCTCTTAATTTTCCGCTGATTAAACAAATCTCTCTTTCGACAATATCGCTCGGTTTGTCCCATTGAGTTTCTTTTTGAGTTTTATTAAGCATTGAAAACAAATCGTAAAGTATCGGAACAGCTCCGTTTCCTCCCGTTATATTTATCATTTCGCTTCCCTTAAAATCTCCGAGCCACAAACCGACTATATAATCTTTAGTATAACCGACAGCCCAAGCGTCTCTCGAGCCTTTTGAAGTTCCCGTTTTAATCGCCACGCTAAAAGGATAAACCAATCCTCTATAGCTTCTAAACGAACCCTGCCTTGCGTTTCTGTCGGACAATATTTTATTTATCAAATACGCGCTTTCTTTAGAAATTACTCTCCTATAATTGGAAGATTTTTTATCTAAATAAAATGTCTCTCCGTTTTCTTTTTTAAGCGAGATAGTAGAATAATGATTTATAAATATTCCCGAATTTGGAAATATCGTATAAGCCGAAGCCAAATCTATAAGCCGAACTTCCGCGCTTCCCAAAACCAAAGAATAACCGTAATAATCGGGATTCTTATCTATACTACTTAACCCCGATTTTAAAAGTATATTTTGAAAATCTTTAAGGCTATATTTTGAAAGCCATCTAACAGCGGGTATATTGAGAGAGTTGGCGAGAGCGTCTCTTATTGTGACTGGTCCTCTATATTTTCTGTCAAAATTTTCTGGAATATAATCTCCTCCTGGCGAGCTTATATAAGTTTTAATATCTCCTATCACGGATGCGGGCGATTCTCCTTTATCGAATAAATACGCGTATAAAAAAGGTTTTAAAGCGCTTCCAGGCTGTCTTAAAGCTATAGCGCCGTTTACCGAGCCGTCCGTTTCTCTGTCGAAATAATCCATCGAGCCTATCATTGAAAGAACTTCTCCCGTTTTTGCGTTTAATATTACGCAGGAAATATTTCTGACATTGAAAGTATGAAGAGATTGACTCGCGTTGCTTATTACCAAAGACGCTTCTTTTTGCAATTTATAATCCAAAGTAGTTTTTACTTCAATCAAATTTGAATATTTTAATTTATCGAGCGAATCTTTTATATACATTACAAAATGCGGAGCTTTTAAAATATTTTTTTCTCTGTTTGTATAAATCGTTATATTTTCGTTTATAGAATTATTATAATCTTCTTCGGAAATAAAATTATTTTTTTTCATTTGGTTTAGAACATATATTTTTCTTGTATTCAATTTTTCTTTATATTTGTAAGGATTAAATTTTGTTCCCGATTTTATTATCGAGGCAAGAATTGCGGATTCGTTTATATTCAAATCTTTAACTTCTTTTTTGAAATACAATTCCGCAGCCGCTCCAATTCCGTAGCAATTATTTCCGAAAAAAATTCTATTAAGATATTCAGTCAATATTTCTTCTTTAGTCATATTTTTTTCTAATCGTATTGAATCGAGAGCTTCGTAGAATTTATTTATATAATTTCTTTCTCTATGAATAAGGCTTTTTGATAGCTGCTGAGTTATCGTGCTTCCGCCCGAAACTATTTTTCTATTTAAAAGATTTGAAACGAAAGCTCGCAAAATCGCTTTATAATCTATTCCTTTATGACTAAAAAAATTTTTATCTTCCGCGCTTATCACGGCTTCAATTAAATTTTGAGGCAAATCGGAATATTTAACTTCTTTATAAAATCCTCCGTATTCGGGAAAAAGATTTGCAAGCAAAATATTGTTTCTGTCGTAAATTTTTAATACTCTGCTTTCGTTTTTTTGTAATTCGTCTTTTGAAAAAGGTTTGTTTATATATTCTTTTGAGAATTTATATAAGTCGTAAATTTTTGGAGCGAATATTAACCCCGAGACAAACAAACCGATTAATAAAAGGCATATTATAGACAGAAATATTTTTTTGATTATATTTTTTATATTTTTCATTTTATATTTTTTATTTGATTAAATAATTAAAGTATTTTATTCTAAAAATATAAATAGTCAATTATTTATAATTAATCTCAATTCCTCTCGACATCCTTTATCCGCCGTCCGCAACGAGAATTTTTTATCTATATTACCTCTAAATCAAATAGAATTCTTATAATATATTACATAAAAAATAAATAAAAAAATTTAAATAAACGCTTGACAAAATTCATTTATTTTATTATACTATTTCGTATATAAATCATTTTGATTTAGTTATGATTTAATAATTAATTAAAATTATATATAAATTTGGTATATTGAGAATAAGTTATGGAAATGAAAAATAAGAAAAGTCTTACTTTAAGAATTATACTTTTAATTGTAAGTATTATGATTAACGGTTTTTCGGTATCCGTATATGTGAAAAGTAATTTGGGAGTATCCACTAATTCGTCTATTCCTTTTGTAATAACCTCTATTATTCCAGCTTTAAGTCTTGGAATGACAACGATAATTTTCCAAATATTGCTTTTAGTTATATTAGTTTTTATATGCGGATTCAAAAAACAGTATTTAATTTCTTTTGTATTGGGATGTTTCTTTGGAAGCGTAATAGATATTTGGAATTTTTTATGGACCAAAATTCCTATTGAAAAATTGCATCCTATAGTTTTATATATTATTGCATTTTTTACTTTAGCGTTTGGAATTGCCTTGACGCTTTCAACGGAGCTTCCGACTTTACCTTATGATTATTTCACAAAGGATATTGCTACAAAGACGAGAAAGACTATCGGATTTGTTAAAACCGCTTCCGATATTTCTTATGTCGTTATTTCTATTATTTTATCTTATTTAACAGCTGGCAAAATATATGGAGTAGGAATAGGAACTATTATTTCTATGTTATTTACGGGAATATTCGTTCATCTGCTTCATAAATTTATAAAAAAATATTTAAAATTAAAAGAACAGGAGGCATATCTTGGAAAAACAAATTTTTCAAATGGATAAAAAGCATCTAATTAAAATAATATTCTGCTTTTTATTTATAGCTGTGTTTTGGTTTATCCCGCCTATAGGCGAGATTACCACTATTGGAATAAGGACGATTGGAGTATTTATAGGAACTATTTTACTTCTATCAATTGTGGATACGCTTTGGCCCGTATTCCTATCTTTTATCCTGCTTAATTTATCTGGCGTTATGAATTTAAATCAGATTTTAGCGGGTTCTGTAGGAAATTGGATTATCACATTTGTCGTATTAAGTTTTATTTTGACTTTTGCGTTGAATAAATCAGGCTTTACGACAAGACTTACGGTTTGGTATATGAGTCGTAAATTCGTCAGCAAGAGTCCTTGGACATTCGTATTCGCTTATTGGGGCATTTCTATGATTGTGGGAATGTTTATGGACCAGGTGCCTGCAACCGCATTTTTCCTTGCATTTAGCGGAAAGATTCTTAAAGAGTTAGGATATGGACCAAAAGATAAATTCTCCAACATGCTTACTATGGGTTCTGTATTTTCCGTAAATATCGGAGGAGCGGCGACTCCTATATCGCATTCGCTTGCAATTTTGGGTATGGGAATATATGAAAGAGCTACGGGAAATCCGATTAGTATGTTTTACTATCTTGCTTTTGGAATTCCTGCGGCTATAGTAATGTTTATTTTACTTTGCATAGTAATGCGTTTTATTATGCATCCCGATACATCCAAATTTGAAAGTTTCGATATTCAAAAAGCCGTTGGAGGACTTAAACCGATGGACCTTAAAGAAAAGACAACGGTAGCAATTTTCTTCGGAACGGTTATTCTTTGGATTTTGCCCGGTATTTTAGGGCTTATACTTACCCCCCATCCACTTCTTACATTCTTAAATAAATTTTCTATAACTTTTTGGGCGCTTCTTGCCGTAGTCGTATTGGCTGTATTGCGTATCAATGACGAACCTGTCGTTAATTTAAGAGAAACTTTAGAATCTGGATTCCCTTGGGGAGTTATCTATTTTATATCAATAGGAGTTCTTCTTGGAAGCGCGGTATCTAATGAAAAAGTAGGACTTACGGAGTTTATAACGACAAATCTAACCCCAATGGTAGAAGGCATATCGCCTCTTGTTATTGTGATTATATTCGCTTTAGTAACGACAATAATGACAAATTTCTCTTCAAATGTAACGACTATTACAGTTATGACTACTATCGCTACCACTCTCGCTTTAAGCACAAATACCGTTCATCCGATTGCTATAGCTCTTACGACCACAATGTGCGGTTCTTTGGCTTATGTATTGCCTTCATCTTTTGCTCCTATAGCTATGCTTCATACGGATGAAAATTCTGACAGCGGAACGGTAATTCGTTACGGCTCTTTAATGGTAATAATCTCTTCAATTATTGTAGCGTTAATAAGCTATAACATAGTCGCCGCATTAATGCCAATGTAAACAATAAAAATTTAAGGAGATAAACAAATGGATAAAGTAATGTCAGTAGAAAAAGCTATTGAACCCATCAAAGACGGTATGACGATTATGATTGGCGGATTTGGAGGAATAGGCTCTCCTCATACTCTAATTGACGCCATTTGTAAAAAAGGCGTTAAAGACCTCACAGTTATATGCAATGACCCAGGAACTCCAAATTTTGGGAACGGCAGATTCATTCATGAGCGTAGAGTAAAAAAATTAATAGCCGCATTTACAAGTTCAAATAGGGAATTTCAAGAACAATATAAGAATAATGAAATAGAAGTTGAACTAATTCCTATGGGAACTTTAGTCGAGGCTATTCGAGCTGGAGGTTTCGGTTTGGGAGGAGTGCTTACAAAGACGGGACTCGGCACGCTTGTTGAAGAAGGGAAACAGAAGGTTGTCGTAAAAGGAGTTACATATCTTTTGCAAGAACCTCTTAAAGCGGATGTTTCTTTGATTTACGCTAATAGAGCGGATAGAATGGGAAATTTAGTCTATCACGGAACGGCTCGTTCGCATACTCCTTCTATGGCTACCGCCGCTGATTATGTAATATGCGAAGCTGCAAAAATAGTTGAAATTGGAGATATTCCGCCAAATTATGTGCATACTCAAGCCGTATTTGTGAACGCTATAGTTCAAAAGGAGGAAATACAATGAATATAGAAATGAATAAAAAACAAATAATGAAATTTATAGCTCTTCGAGTTGCGGATGAGCTTGTTGCGGGAACATTAAATAATCTTGGAGTAGGCATTCCCACTATGGTTTCGCAATTCGTAGCTCCAGAAAAAAATATTTGGTTGCATGGTGAAAATGGCGTTATTAGTATAGGAAAAGCCGCTTTTGAAGTTATTGAGAGAACAAACGCTCAAGCTACCGACAAAACCGATGACGATGACTTGGTAGATTCCGAAGGCAATTCAAAGTCTTTAACTCCTGGAACATGTTTTTTCGACACTTCAACCTCTTTTGGAATCATTAGAGGCGGGCATTTGCATACTACCGTTTTGGGAACTATGGAAGTCGCCGAAAACGGAGATATTGCAAACTATATGGTCCCAGGAAAATTGCTTGCTGGAATGGGAGGAGGTATGGACCTTTGCGTTGGAGCGAAGCGAGTCATAATAGCGGCTACTCATACTAATAAAGGAAAACCTAAACTTTTGAAACATTGCAATCTTCCTTTGACTGCCGTGGGAGCAGCGAATATGGTTGTAACAGAAATGGGAGTATTTGATATTAAGGACGGGCATTTTGTTGTCCGCGAATATAACTCCAATTATACATTGGAAGAAATTCAAAATAATACCGAAGCGCAACTCGTTATACCAAAAGATGTAAAGACGATGGACGCTCGTTATTTTGAAGAAGCAATGAAAGAATCTTAAATATAAAAGGAGTTATTTATGATAACATTGGAGATTATTTAATTGGGATGTTTCTAATATTCAATAAAAAAATTAATTAAAAAAATATAAAAAAAATAAAAATTTATGGAGGAAAATATAATGTCACAAAGAAAAATTATAATCACGGTAGCTCAAACGGGAGCTTTTCATGGTAAAGAAGCAAATCCTAATATACCTCTTACGCCAAAAGAGATAGCGGATTCTGCTTATAATTGCTATAATGCAGGAGCGTCTATAATTCACATTCATGCTCGCGATAAAAATGGAGTATCTACGAATGACTCTAAAGTATATAGCGAAATAGGTTCTGGTATAAAGGCAAAGTGTAATGTGATTATTCAATATTCTACCGCTCCAGCTAATATACCCGGCACAAATGCGGAAGACGGTATGAAGTTGCTTTACGATTCCGATTTGTTTAAACCTGAAATGTGTTCTTTAGACTGTTCTCTTATAGGAACAAGTTGGGGAGATAGAACATTTGTCTACGAATGGTATCGTCCGTTTCTTATTAAGTATGCAAAAATGATGAAGGAAATGGGTATAAAGCCCGAAATAGAATGCTTCAACCCAGAAACCATAGAGGATGTATTCAATATTTTAGAACCTGAAGGTGTATTAGATAATCCTGTATCGTTATCTTTTGTTATGGGTATGGACAGGATAAGTCAAGGCGCTATTTCATTCTCGGAAGAAAATTTAGATTTTATGATTAAGAAACTTCCAAAAGACCGTTTCGTTAACTTTAGTAGTATTTGTATCGGAGCAAAAAATCATGTTCCCGGCACGGTAATGACGATATTGAAAGGAGGCGGCGCTCGAGTTGGAATGGAAGATAATATTTTCTACGCGCCTGGTAGACTACTTAAAAGTAATGCTGAAATGGTTGAAAGAGTCGTTCGTATTATACATGAATTAGGTATGGAAGTTGCAACTCCGGATGAAGCTCGAGAAGTATTGAATCTTAAGAAATAAATTCAAAAATATATGAGTTTTGATAGGTTTGAGTTTATAAAATTTGAATCTATCAAAACATATATTATAAATTTATGGCGCATATAAATATTACCATATTATATTGACAATATTTTAAAATTTAATTATACTAATTTTAAAATTGGTTTAATTTTATAATTTGAACAAATAATATAATAAATGGTAGTATCTTATAAATGAACGATAGCGTAAAATTATTTGTTGTTTTTGCAAAAGCTTATAATTCATATACTAAAAGACTCAAATCTAACGCCAAATCTTTAGGTTTATCGATTAGCGAATTTGCAGTATTACAACATTTGCATAGTAAACAAATATCCGTTAATGTTCAAGAATTGTCCGATAAAATATTATTGTCTAATTCAACAACGACATATACCGTAGATAAGTTAATAAAAAGAGGGTTGATAGATAAAAAAGAAAATTCGTTTGATAAAAGATTTGTAGAAATATATTTAACAAAATCTGGTAAAAAAGTTATAGAAGAAATTTTCCCAATGCATGTTAAATTTTTAGAAAAATTAAATCCTTTAACTGATAATGAAACCGAAGAACTTATAAAGTTATTAAAAAAAGTTGGAAAAAATAATTGAATAATAGAAAAGTATATAATATTATAAATAATTAATATATTCATTTTTGACAAAAAGAAATTGCTTTTTGATTATTCTCCACTATTATAAGTATGGTTCTTTTTCTCAATAGAAAAAAAGAACAAGAATATTTTATAATTAGTAAGTAAATATAAATCCAAATAAAGTGCAAAGAGAACGACTGACGTGCAAAACTTCATATTGCAACAATTTAGTCATATATACTTATATGAACTTGCATTATTTTATTAAATATGTTAGAATATACGAACAATTAAGTTTAATAGACTAACTATATTAACTTAATTATTTAAAAATTAATTATTAAAGAAAGGAGGAAAGCTATGAGATAAAGTTAAATAAAATAAAAGTTTAATAATTAATGAAGAATAAATAAATATTGGTTTAAGATAGAAGTTGTTTGAAAAAATAAAAAACAAAAATTTAAAATGCCAAATTTGGCGAAGGATAATAACAATGCAAAAAATATTTAGAAAAACAATTTTGACTGCTATAGCTTTAATTTCTATGGCAAGCGCGCAAGTTTTCGGTATGTATGGAGTCGACAGCGATTGGATTGACTTTCTTACGGACGGAAATCAATTTAAAGCGAGACTTGAAACTTTAGGCTTCGTTTTAGGAAACGATACGATAAGAGGAACTTTCGGATTCGATAACGGAACGGGAGAACCTTTCGGAGCTTTAATTTCGCAAAATGCAAATCCAGATTGGTATGATTTTATTCCCAATACTTCGTTTGGAATAGGTTATACTTCTTCTTTAATAAGCGTGGGCTTTGGTTATACTTTAAGCATTGGACAAAAATTTTCAAAATATAACGGAAACGCAAATCCTAAAACAGTTGTGGCAATAGGACATACTCCCGTTTTGGTTTTGAACGCTTTGGATAACGCTTTTAGAATGGCTATTCCTATTCAAATCGGAATTGTAAACGATAAATTAGCAGACGGAACTAAACAAAATTTAACCGCCATAAAGCTTAATTCCGAATTCAGATATTACACAGGAATGGATATATTGACTCAAGTGAGATTATACTTAAACTACGGATACAATAGCGCTAAAAACGGAGACGCTAAAAGCAAATACGAAACTTTGGGATTCGATTTCAGACTTTATTTCGGCGCTATGGTTGAAGATGTGGAACTCGAGCCATTCGTTAAAATCGTTTACAACACGGGATTAAATAAAAATCTTCCTGCGAGTGAACTTGATTTTAATATTATTGAATCAAGTAAGGGAGCTAATATTAGTGAAGAAATAGCAAATGCAGGTTATTCCCAGTATGGAGTTAATAGCTTTGATAAAACAGCTTGGCAATTACAGTTAATGCCAGCTTTGGGATTAAGCGCAAGTTCGGATATAGTTTCGCTTTATTTAGAGCCTTCTTTGGGATTAGAGATTACGGGCGCTCAAATGAACGGCGAAAAGGATACTTATTCTTTAGCTTGGAATGTTTACGGAGAGATTAGTATTACTCCAATCCAAAATT
>NZ_SJDU01000290.1 GCF_005518285.1 Brachyspira catarrhinii
ATACGGTATTTATAATTATTCTATTAATCATTATGCCTTTAATTATTTACTATTCTATTTCTATGTATAAGTTATATAAACGCAATAAAACTAATCAAATTATTATTTTAGATAAAGATAATAAGAAGGCAATATTAAAAAGGAACGACTATATATTTATTTTAATATTATCAATTATTTCTTTAGCTCTTTTTGCTTCTTTTTTTTGGTTTTATTTTCCCGGATATTTTCAAAATGCAGATATTATTAACGTAATGACGAGTGCGGTTTACGGTAATTATAATAATGCAAATCCTGTAATAATATCGGTAATACTGCATATTTTATATAAATTATTCGGATATCATACTTTTTATTTATTCTTAATTAATTTGATTTTATTTTTTGCAGGATTATATTTAATAATTTTATCCTGCTATATTAAATTTAAAAATAAATTAATATTAATATTATTATTGCTTCCTTTTGTATCATCGTTCCATTTTACTAATATAGGTCATTATAAAGATTATACTGGAACTCTTTTTCTATGGATGTCGTTTTCATTAATATTTTTTATAATAAATATCAAGTTAAATAAAAAATTAAAATATATTATTTTTATTTTGTCTTTAATATCGTTATTTTTCTGCCTTTTATGGCGTCATAATTATATAGTTATGTGTTATCCCATATTTATTCTATTTACTCATAACATTCTTAAAAAGGTTATGAATGCAAAATTGTATATTTTTTTATTTTCTAATTTTATGGTTCTGTTTGCATTTATATTAATTTTAACGGTTAAACTATGTCCTATGATTTTTATTAAAAATAAAGCGGACATTATGGCAAACCCTACGGGAATATTTTTAATACAAATAGCAGCATGCGCCGTTCCAAATAATGACGATTCTATGATACCGAAGGGATGGTATGAAGCTGGGAAAAATTTTGATGATGTTATAAAAATATATAATAAAAATAATTTTAATGCTGATAACTTTGCAACTCATTGGAAAAATAAAATTCGTCCTTTTAGGTTAAATAGTCTTAAAGGATTAAATAAAGTATGGATAAAGTATATAATTAAGTATCCAAAGGATTATTTAAAACATTTTTTTAAATATGTTAAAAAATATTGTGGCTTATATGTAAAACCTTCAAAATTAGAACAGCTTTTGAGTAAAAATATATTTTTAAAGTATGAAATTAATTCTAAATTTGATAATAAAGGCATAACTTTTGATAACTTTAAAACCAAATTATATAAATCTTTATTTTTAAAATTAAAACCTACATATTTAATAAATTATATTATAATGTCTTATTTATTGTTTATTGTATCTATACTATTATTTTTATTTAAATCCGATTTTAGAAAAAATATACTTTTATTTACCGTTTGCGCTTCATTGTCGTCTATAATGATATCTATATTTACGCCTCTATTTTCACCTATAGTAGGTTATAGATATATTCATCCCGTAATTCCCATATCGATAATATCCCTAATATCATTCCTAACATTCATTTACGATAGAGGCGGATTTAAAAAGTTTTTCAAAGAATTATTTTGTAGGAGTAAAAAATGAAAATAGCTGCAATTATTCCTTGTTATAACGAAGAGATTACTATTAAACAAGTTATTGAAGATATAAAAAATTATTGTCCTAAATGCGAAATATATGTTTTTGACAATAACAGCGCCGATAATTCATATAATATTGCAAAGGAATCTGGAGCTATAGTTAAAAAAGTTATGTATCAAGGAAAAGGCGAGGTTGTCAGAAACGCTTTTTCAATTATAGACGCCGATATTTATATATTGATAGACGGGGACGGAGAATGCGATGCTTCGGCTATACCTTCTTTAATCGATTATTTAACAAATGAAGATTTGGATATGATTACCGTAATTCGTAAAGCGGGAAAATATAGACGAGGACATTCTTTTGGAAATAAAATGATAACGACATTCGCCAAAATATTATTCGGTAAAAATTGCAACGATATTTTAAGCGGTTATAGAGTTTTTTCTAAAAAATTCGTAAAAACTTTTCCCGCCAATTCGAGAGGATTTGAAATAGAAACGGAACTTACAATTTTCGCCTTGCAGATGCGTCTTCCTATAGGCGAAATTGAGGCGGAATATAAAAGTCGCCCAGAAGGTTCTTTTTCCAAATTAAATACTTTCAAAGACGGTTTTAGGATTTTAGGATTAATAATATATTTGCTTATGAGCGAAAGACCTTTATTATTTTGGTGGATTATAGCTTTAATATTCGCTTCATTCGGATTATATTACGGGCTTCCGATAGTTATTTCTTTTTTTCAAACGGGGGGGGGTATAGTTCCCGTAGCGACTTCGGTTCTTGCTTCTGGTTTTATGTTGTTATCGGGAATATCAATAATTACGGGACTTATTATGAACGCGATAGGCAGAGGAATAAGCGAGAATAGGAGATTTAAATATAATTCTATTAAGTGATTTATAAATCGATTTCTAATAAAAAATAAATATGATTATATTTTTATTTAGGAAATTCTACTTTATTATCTAAACAAAATTTTATAAACTCATGCATATTTGAAATATCTGCAACTTCAATTTCTGATAGTTTTTTATAGAATTCTTTTATTTGAATGGCATCTTTTTTATTTATATCCGTAGGAAATATTTTTATATAATCTCTTTTTATTTGTTTGGTAGATTTATTTTCAAGAGCTATTACTCCAGCTTTTATTAAAACTTCTTCTAAATTGCTATCGTTATATATAGGACATATATAATCGTAAGCCCAGTGTTTTTTGAACATACTTTTATTTTTATAATTATTTCTTTGTTCATCCGAACAATCGTCAGTATCCATTATTATAAATATTTTAAAATCGGGAGATAATTTATTATTAATAATTTCAATATTATCTTCATATTTTTTACAAAATCAAACATATCGGCAAAAATATAATACATATCCGTAAAATAATTGTCTTTTAATTTATTTATATTCGTTATGCTATTATTTC
>NZ_SJDU01000291.1 GCF_005518285.1 Brachyspira catarrhinii
TTTGCCAATTTGGAAAACACATTGATAACGGCGGACGCTGGAGTCGAAACCACAAAAGATATAATTTCAAAACTGCGGGAAGTTATTGAAGAAAATTCAATTAAAGAACCTGCGGAAGCAAAAAAATATTTGAGAGAGATTTTAATATCGAAATTCATTCCCAAAAAAATGGAACTTAAAGATAAAAATATTTTGTTTATAGTGGGAGTAAACGGAGTAGGAAAAACCACGACAATCGCAAAATTGGCGAATATTCTAAAAAACGAACATAATATTATACTTGCCGCTTCCGACACATTCAGAGCCGCCGCTATAGAACAGCTTGAAGAATGGGCAAATCGGTTGTCGGTTTCCATAGTGAAGGGACAGCAAGCGGGCGACCCCGCAAGCGTTTTATTTTCCGCTTTGGATAAGGCAAAATCCATAAACGCTGATATAGTCATAGTCGACACGGCGGGAAGGTTTCATAATCAAGATAATTTAATCAGACAGCTTGAAAAAATGAAAAAAATAGCGACTGAAAGATTTTCCGAATTCAATTTTATTCCAATATTGATTCTTGATGCGAATGTAGGACATAACGGAATCGAGCAGGCGAAAGTGTTCGTAAGTTCGTTAAATATTGAAGGAGTTATAATTTCAAAAATGGATAGCTCGGCGAAAGGCGGAGTTGCGATAAGCGTAGCGCATTATTTGTCGCTTCCAATATTTTACGGCGGATACGGAGAAAAAGTCGAAGATTTCAGAGAATTCGATATTGAAAATTTTGTCGATTCTATATTAAAATAATTATTATAAGAAATAGAAAAATAGTTTGGGAGAATTTTTTATGATTTTAACGATTAAACCGAGCGAAATTTTTGGCGATATATATATTCAAATAAGCAAAAGTGACGCTCACAGGGCTTTGATAACCTCTTTTTTAGCGGAAGGCGAAAGCATATTGAAACCTTGGATGGAAAATGTCGGAATAGATATTATCGCCACAAAAGAAGCTATTTCAAATTTTGCAGATTTTAAATTAGAAAAAGATTGTTTGAAAGTCATTCCAAAAAATAAAAATATAAATAATATTACGATTGATGTGAAAGAATCTGGGAGCAGTTTAAGATTATTAATTCCCGTAGTTTCGGCTCTCGGAATTAATGCAAAATTCATAGGCTCTAAAAAATTATTTAGTCGTCCTCTCGGAATATATAAAAAAATATGGGGCGAGCAAGGTTTAACTTTTGACTTAAAAGAAGATTATTTGATTATAGAAGGAAAATTAAAAAGCGGAGATTTCAATGTCGAAGGAAATATAAGCAGTCAATTCATTAGCGGTTTATTATTCGCCTTGCCTTTGCTTGACGGAAATTCAAAAATAATAATCGAGGGAGAATTGGAATCCGCTCCTTATGTTATGATGACTTTGAAAACTTTGAAGTCGGCAAAAATAGAAACCTCGAAACAAGCGGATAATAATATTATAGAAGTTTTCGGTTCTCAAAAATATTCTCCGATTAACTACGAGATTGAAGCCGATTGGTCGCATGCGGCGTTTTTTGCGGCTGCGGGAGCTTTGGGAGGCGAGACTACATTATACGGATTAAATAAATATTCCATTCAAGGCGATAAAGAGATACTAAATATATTAAAATTTATGGGAGCTTCGATTAAATATAACGAAGATAATTCTATAACGATAAAAAAGGCTTCGAGATTAAACGGTTTGGATATAGACATTTTGAATATTCCAGATTTAGCTCCTATAATAGTCGCTCTCGCATCCACGGCGAAAGGAACAACAAAATTATATAACGCGAAAAGACTGCGATACAAAGAAAGCGACAGAATAAACGATTTGAAAGACAGTTTCAATAAAATTGGAGCGAAAATAACTTCAACGGAAGACGAAATATTTATAGAAGGAGTCGAAAAATTGCATGGCGGAAAAACTTCGTCTCATAACGACCACAGAATAGCGATGGCTCTTTGCGTTGCCTCTATAGTTTGCGAAAACGATATTACTATAGACGATGCCGAGTCTATAAATAAATCTTCTTTTAATTTTATCGAACAGTTTAGAAGCGTTGGCGCAAAGATAGAAGAAAAAGAATAATAAATAAATAATAGGTTAGTTCTGTATATACAGGCAACTTCTTGTTATTTATTAAAATAATTTTTCTTATTTCTAAATTTTAATCTTAAAACTCTAAATAAAGCTTCGGCTATTATGTTTTTTGACATTTTCGATTGTCCGCTTCTTCTTTCGTAGAATATAATCGGCTCTTCCGCCACTTTATAACCGTTGCTTTCAAAAGAGTAGTTCATTTCAATTTGAAAAGAATAACCAGCGGAAAGTATATTGTCGAAATTCATATTTTTAAGGACAGATACTCTGAAGCATTTGAATCCTCCCGTTATATCCATTATTTTCGAGCCTAAAACAAAAGAAGCGTATCTGTTTCCGTAATACGATAAAAATAATCTTCTGAGGGGCCAGTTAACCACGCTTATTCCATTGCAATATCTCGAGCCGATGACTAAATCCAACTTTTCGTTTTCCATTCTTTCTATAAACTTTATTACAAAACTCGGGTCATGCGAAAAATCGGCGTCCATTTCTATCACATAATCGGGATTGTAGGAAAAAGAATATTTGAAGCCAGCTATATACGCGGGACCTAATCCTTCTTTTTTTTCTCTTTTTAATAAATGAACTCTGTTATTGTTAAGATATTTTTCTACTATATTTGCCGTTCCGTCTGGGCTGTTATCGTCAACGACTAAAATCTCTATATATTCTGGCAGTTTCAAAACCGTATTTATCATTTTTTCTATATTGTCGCTTTCGTTGTAAGTCGGCACTATTATTATAGCTTTCATTTTTTCTTCCATAATTTTTAATTTGATTTTTTAATTATACAGTAATTTATATAAAAAATAAAGATTTGACTTTTTTACTATAAAATATATCATTAACTAAAAACAAAAATTATTT